>JAJPIH010000215.1 GCA_021324875.1 Alphaproteobacteria bacterium | reverse complement strand
GGGTTTCCGACAAGGTGCCGATCTGGTTGACCTTGACCAGCAAAGCGTTGGCCGCCTTGCGCGCGATCCCGTCTTTGATCCGCTGCGGGTTGGTGACAAAGACGTCGTCACCGACCAGTTGCAGCTTTTGCCCGAGTTCGCCGGTCAATAGCTGCCAGCCCTCCCAATCGTCCTCGGCCATGCCATCCTCGAGCGAGGCGATCGGATAGCGGGCGACCAGGTCGCGCCAATAAGCGACGAGCGCGTGCCGGTCGAGGGTTTTGCCGTCGAGCCGGTAGGCGCCGTCGCGGTAGAATTCGCTGGCCGCCGGGTCGAGTGCGAGCACGACATCCTCGCCGGGGCGGTAGCCGGCGGCCTCGATCGCCTGCATGATAAAGCCCAGCGCCGCGTCGGCCGAGGCGAGATTGGGGGCAAACCCGCCCTCGTCGCCGACATTCGTGCTGTGCCCGGCTTCGGCAAGCTTGCGCCGCAAGGCGTGGAAGATCTCCGACCCGGCGCGGATCGCCTCGGCCATGGTGCCGAGGCCGACCGGCACGATCATGAACTCCTGGATGTCGATCGGGTTGTCGGCATGCACCCCGCCATTGACGATGTTCATCATCGGCACCGGCAGGGTGCGCGCGAAGACGCCGCCGATATAACGATAGAGCGGCTGGCCGAGGCTGGCAGCGGCGGCCTTGGCGGCGGCCAGGCTGACGCCGAGGATCGCGTTGGCGCCGAGGCGCGCCCTGTTCGGGGTGCCGTCGAGGGTGACAAGGGTGCGGTCGATCAGCAGCTGGTCGGCGGCGTCAAACCCGCTCAGCGCGTCAAAGATCTCGCCATTGACCGCGTCGAGCGCCTGGCGCACGCCGCGGCCGCCATAACGCGCGCCGCCGTCGCGCTTTTCGATTGCTTCATGCGCGCCGGTCGAAGCCCCAGACGGCACCGCCGCCCGCCCCATTGTCCCGTCGGCAAGCGTGACCTCGACCTCGACCGTCGGGTTGCCGCGGCTGTCGAGAATTTCGCGGGCATGGATGTCGGCAATCGCGGTCATCGGGACCTCCGGAAGAAGTGCCGGGAGGACATGCGCTCGGCCCGCTCTGCCGGGTTTTGCGCACCCTCCCATTCCTGCTCCGCCGGCGGGGGAGAAGCGGGCTTGGGGTAGCACTGGGGGTTCAGTGGGGCAATGGCGATGCGCCACGCCTCAGCGCAACGTCGCGGATACCCGCCAGGGCGCGGCCTTACACGGTTGTCGGCGGCTCTGCCTTGGCCAGGCGGTCGAAAGCGATCAATGTTTCGAGCAGCTCCGGCAATGCCTTCAACGGGATCATGGTTTGGCCTTCGCAGGGCGCGCGGTCGGGGTCTTCATGGGTCTCGATAAATACCGCCGCGATCCCGACCGCGACTGCGGCGCGAGCCAGGACCGGGGCGAATTCGCGTTCGCCGCCCGAGCGGTCGCCGAGCCCGCCCGGCTGCGCCACCGCATGCGTCGCGTCAAACACCACCGGATAGCCGGTGCGCGCCATGATCGGCAGCGAGCGCATATCGACGACCAGCGAGTTGTAGCCAAAGCTCGCACCGCGCTCGCACAGCAGGATGTTGTCGTTGCCGGTCGAAGCGATCTTGCCGGCGGCATGGGCGATGTCCCAAGTGGCGAGAAACTGGCCCTTTTTGATGTTGACCGGTTTGCCGGTGCGGCCGGCGGCCAGCAACAGATCGGTCTGCCGGCACAAAAACGCCGGGACCTGCAACAGATCGACGACCTCCGCCACCGGCGCGCATTGATCGGGCGCATGGATGTCGGTCAGCACCGGCAAATCGGTGCGCTCGCGAATTTCGGCGAGGATCGGCAGCCCGGCTTCGAGACCGATGCCGCGCGCACCGCGGATCGAGCAGCGGTTGGCCTTGTCGAACGAGGTCTTGTAGATCAACGGGATCGCGAGCCGCCGCGCGAGTTCGGCAAGGGCGGCGCTGATCTCGAGGGCGTGCGCGCGCGATTCGAGCGTGTTGGGTCCGACGATAAAAACCAGCGGCAGATCGTTGCCGATCAAAATGTCGCCGATTTGAATGTGACGCGGGGTGGTCATGCCGCGGCTCCGTTGTGAGAGCGAAGCGATCCGCGCCGGACCTGCGCCAAACGCCGGTCCAGCCAAAGCAGCGCAAAGCCCGCAAGCGGAACAATAATGTCCATGTAAAGAATAACCCCGGCGTTGCCCGGGGCGACATTATGCGCGGCGATCATCTGATGCACATGACCGACCGCAGCGCCCAGAGTGAACATCGAGGGGCCGAGAATGGCGGCGAGCCGCGCCTCGAAACTGCCCCAAGCGGCGAGGAACCCGACCGCGGCAAAGCCGAGGCTTGCGGTGCCGACCTCGAACTGGAACGGGCTGTCGGCCCAACCGATAAAGGCCGCGGCCATCGGCCCGAAAAAGACATGCATGACGAAATTATAAAGAAAGCTGAGCCCGATCGCGCAAAACACGTACCAGGACAACAATTTCTCGACAATCACCGCGCCATCGCGAGGTGATTGGCGCGCGCTCGCCACCCCGCCGACGACGAGCCCCAAGACAAAGAAGCTCAGAGAAAAATTCTCGAGAGCGAAGACGATGATCGTGCGGGCTATGTCGGCCATCGCGATCCCTCCGATGCCTTCGGCCGCGATTGCGCGCGGGTGGTGCGGGCCGGCCAGCGCGGCTGCCGCAGGGCCGGCACCGCGATCGCGGCGGCGCCGCCGCCGCGCGGGCAATGCCAATGCGCGCTTAGACCAGCCGCGACTGGTCGCGGGCGGCGCGAATAAACGAGGTAAATAGCGGGTGCGGCGCGAATGGCCGCGATTTCAATTCCGGGTGGAATTGGACGCCGACAAACCACGGATGTTCGGGGATTTCGACGATCTCGGGCAGCATCCCGTCGGGCGACATGCCCGAAAAGCGCAGCCCCGCGGCCTCCAGCCGCTCCTTGTAATGAATGTTGACCTCATAGCGGTGGCGATGACGTTCGCTGATCAGCGCGGTGCCATAGATTTCCGCCACCCGGCTGCCCGGTGACAGCACCGCGGGATAGGCGCCAAGCCGCATCGTACCGCCGAGATCGTCGCTCGAATTGCGCCGCTCGACGGTGTTGCCGCGGGTCCACTCGGTCATCAACCCGATCACCGGATGCAGGCAGGGTCCGAACTCGGTCGAGCCGGCCCCCGGCAAATCGGCAAGATCCCGCGCCGCTTCAATGACCGCCATGTGCATGCCAAAGCAGATGCCGAAATAGGGCACGCGGCGCTCGCGCGCGAACCTGGCCGCCTCGATCATGCCGCGCGTGCCGCGCACCCCGAACCCGCCGGGGACCAGAATGCCGTGCTCCCCCTCCAGCTGCCGCACGGCTTCGGTTTCGGTTTCGAACACCTCCGAATCGATCCAGTCGAGATCGACGCCGACATGGTTGGCGATGCCGCCATGGGTCATCGCCTCGGCCAGCGATTTGTAGCTGTCGGGCAGATGCGTGTATTTGCCGACAATCGCGATTGTCACCCGGCCCTCGGGCTTGTGGATCAGATCGACGATTTCCTGCCAGCGCGACAAATCGGGCTCGGGCGCGTCGAGGTTGAAATGGGCGCACACCTCGCGGTCGAAACCCTCGGCGTGGTAGGCCGCCGGCACGGCATAGATCGTGTCGATGTCGATCGCCGGGATGACCCGGCTCTCGCGCAGATTGCAGAACAGCGCGATTTTGCGCCGCGCGGCGGGCGGGATCGGCCGGTCGCAGCGGCAGAGCAGGATGTCGGGCTGGATGCCGAGCGCCAGCAATTCCTTGGTCGAATGCTG
>JAJPIH010000077.1 GCA_021324875.1 Alphaproteobacteria bacterium | reverse complement strand
GAGGCGCCGTCGCCGGCGCAGGCGGCGGAGATGATCCTGATCCGCCTTGCCTATGTTGCCGATCTGCCGACCCCGGCCGAACTCGTCGGCACGCTGCAGCGGGCCGAGGCGCGCGATGAGCCAGCACCGCCGTCGGCGCCGGATATGCCGGTTCCAACCGCGCCGTCGCGGCTCAGCGCCGGGGCGCCTGGTCCCGCCGTCGCACCCGCCGAGATTGCGATCGACGCGCCGCCGGCCCAACCGCCGGCGCCGGTTGCGTCGCTGGAGCCGTTGCCGCAGAGCTTCGAGGAAGTCGTCGCCCTGTTCGACAAGCGTCGCGAACCGGTGTTGCGCGCCCATCTTGTCGCGCATATGCACCTCGTCCATTTTGAACCGGGGCGGATCGAGTTCCGGCCGGAGCCCGGCGCTCCCCGCGATCTGGCCAACCGTCTCGGCCAGCTGCTCGGCGAATGGACCGGAAAGCGCTGGCTGATAGCGATCTCCGAGGCCGAGGGCGAGCCGACCCTGCGCGAGCGCGAAGAGCAGCATGCGGCCGAGCTGCGCAGCGGGGTTGCCGCCCATCCGCTGGTTCAGGCCGTGCTGGCGTCGTTTCCGGGGGCGACGATCACCGCGGTGCGCGAACGTTTTGCGGTCCCCGAGGAGGGCGGCGTGGGGAGCGGAGAAGAAGCCGACGACGAACTCGCGGCCGGATCACCGGATAGCACAGAGGACCAATCATGAAAAATCTCGGCCAGCTGATGAAGCAGGCACAGGAAATGCAGCAAAAAATGGCCGAGATGCAGGCCCAGCTCGAGGCGATCGAGATGGTCGGCGTTGCCGGTGCCGGGCTGGTCGAGCTGACCCTCAACGGCAAGGGCGAGATGCGCAAGATCACCATCGACCGGTCGCTGCTCAACCCGGCCGAGGGCGAGGTGCTGGAGGATTTGATCGTCGCCGCTTTTGCCGACGCCAAGCGCAAGGTCGCCGCCCACGCCGAGGCCGAGATGCAGAAGCTGGCCGGCGGTCTGCCGCTGCCCGCCGGGTTCAAGCTGCCATTCTGATCCATCCGATTTTTGGTTGCGCGCGATCCGCGCCCGGGCGCTCAGCAATTGTCCGAACTCGACACTCTGATCCAGCTGCTCGCCAAACTGCCCGGGCTCGGCCCGCGCTCGGCGCGGCGCGCGGCCCTTCACCTGATCAAGCGCCGCGAGGCTCTGATGGCGCCCTTGGCCGCGGCCTTGACCCGGGCGGCGCAGGCGATGCGGAATTGTTCGGTTTGCGGCAATCTCGACACGATCGAGCCATGTGCGATCTGCCGCGACGGCGAACGCGACGGTACGATCTGCGTCGTCGAGGATCTCGCCGATCTGTGGGCGCTCGAGCGGACCGGCGCCTATCGCGGCCGTTATCACGTGCTCAGCGGTACCCTGTCGGCGCTCGACGGCGTCGGCCCGGAGGATCTGACAATCGGCGCGCTGCTCGCCCGGGTCAAACCCGGCCAGGAGGTGATCCTGGCGCTGAACGCAACGGTCGAGGGTCAGACCACCGCGCATTACATTGCCGACCGGCTTGCCGGCAGCGGCATCAAATTGACGCGGCTGGCGCAGGGCGTGCCGGTCGGCGGTGAACTCGATTATCTCGATGACGGCACGCTGACGGCGGCGCTGGCCGCGCGCCGCGCGCTGTGAGGGCGGCTCATCCGGCCGCGGGCGTCTTGGGTGCGGGGCGGCGATGCAGCGCTTCGTAATACAATAGGTAGAGCCCGCTCAAGGTAATTAT
Source organism: Alphaproteobacteria bacterium (assembly GCA_021324875.1). GTDB lineage: Bacteria > Pseudomonadota > Alphaproteobacteria > ATCC43930 > CGMCC-115725 > AP-15. The sequence goes on along the minus strand of JAJPIH010000077.1, from coordinate 2,283 downwards.
CGCCGCGCCAATTACGACCGCGGTGCCGGGCACCTCATCCCACACCACGAAACCCAACAGTGAACCCCAGATCAGCGCCGTGTAATTAAACGGCGACACCGCCGCCGCCGGCGCGTAATAAAGGGCTTGTGTTACCCAATATTGTGAAATCCCGCCGATCAACCCGATCGAACAGAACAGCGCCAGATCCGGGAGGTTCGGCGTCCGCCAGAAGAACGGCAGGGCGGGCAGCGAGCCGAAAGTCATGAACAGGGCCGTGTAGAAGACGATTGAGGCGGTCGATTCGGTCCGCGTAAGACCACGCACCGCCAAGGTGCCGAACGCGTTGCACGCCGCACAGAAGAGCGCGCAGATCATGCCGAGGATGCTGCCCGCACCGCTCGGCCGCGCCATCACCAAAACGCCGACAAAGCCCAGCGAGACGGCAATCCAGCGTTCGCGGCTGACCGGCTCTTTGAGCAGCGGCCGCGACAGGATGGTCAAAAACAGCGGGGCGGCAAAGGTCAAGGCGATCGCATCAGCCAAAGGCAGAAGGTGGAAGGCAAAAAACGAGGCGACATTCGATCCGCCCCAGATCGCCGCCCGGCCGAACTGGGCGCCGAGGCGATTGGTGCGCAAAATCCTCACCCCGCCCGCCCGCGTCACCAACCAATAGGATGGCAGCAGCGCCACCGCGCTGCGAAAGAACACCAGCATCGGCACCGGATAGCTTTGCGCCAGCCATTTGCCGATCGCGTTCTGAAACGAAAACAGAAAGACCGATGCGAGCATGTAAAGGATGCCGAGACGGATATCCTCGACCCGGCGGGCGGGAGCGGCGGCTGCGCGCATCCGTTCAAAACCGATCGGGCGCAAAATCGAGGATCGTCGCGGCTCCGCGAATCCCCGGCACATAGCCCGCGGCAAATGCCAGGTAATGTTCGGCGTAGAAGCGCGCGGTCGCGACCTTTGTGCGCCGGAAGCCGGCATCGACGCGGCCGGGGCGGCGCGCCGCGGTCAGCGCCTGCCGCGCCAGCATCCATCCGCCCAGAACCGTTCCGGCGAGCTGCAGATAGGGCGTCGATCCAGCCGCCGCGGCCGCGGCCTCCGTCTCGACCAGATGTCGCGTCGCGACCTCGAACGCGCTAAGTCCGGCTTGCAGCGCGCTCCCGATCGCGGCGAAATCGGCGCCGCCGGTGGTGCGAAGCTCGGCCACGACGCCGGCGATCTCGGCCGCAAGCGCGCGCGCCGTCTCGCCACGGTCGCGGGCGAGTTTGCGGCCGACCAGGTCGTTGGCTTGGATGCCGTTGGTGCCCTCGTAGATCGGGGTGATGCGGGCATCGCGCAGATATTGCGCCGCACCGGTCTCCTCGACATAACCGGTGCCGCCATGCACCTGGATCCCGGTCGAGGCGACAGCCACTCCGAGCTCGCTGCACCACCCCTTGACCACCGGGATCAGGAAATCGGCGCGGTCCTGCGCCCGCTGCCGCTCGCCCGCTTCAGGATCGCGCCGGGCGCGGTCGATCGCTGCCGCGGCATAATAGGCAAGCGCCCGCCCTGCCTCGGTCGCCGCACGCATCGAAAACAGCATGCGCTTGACATCGGGATGGTGGATGATCGGCAACGGCGCGGGGCCGGCCGCGCCGCCCACCGGGCGGCCTTGCACCCGGCCGCGGGCATAGTTGCGGGCCTGCTGATAAGCGCGTTCGGCCACCGCGACCCCCTGCAGCCCGACATTGAGGCGGGCGTTGTTCATCATCGCGAACATGTATTCGAGGCCGCGGTTTTCCTCGCCAATGCGCCAGCCGATCGCCTCCTCGTAGGCGAGCACGCAGGTCGGCGAGGCGTGAATGCCGAGCTTCTTCTCGAGGCTGAGCGCGCTTACCCCGTTGCGGCGTCCCGGTCGGCCGTTTTGATCGGGAAGGAATTTCGGGACCAGGAACAGTGACAACCCGCGGCTGCCGGGAGGAGCCGACGGGGTTCTCGCCAGCACGGCATGGACGATGTTGGGGGCGAGATCGTGGTCGCCATAAGTGATGAAGATCTTCTGCCCGGTCAGGCGGTAGTGAGCGCCGATTTCGGCGTCTGTCGCCGGTATCGCGCGGGTCGAAACCGCGCCGAGATCCGAGCCCGCCTGCGGCTCGGTCAGGTTCATGGTGGCGGCCCATTCGCCGCTGACCAGCCGACCCAGATAGAGCGCCTTCTGTTCGGCGCTGCCATAGGTTTGCAATAGTTCCACCGCGGCCAGCGTCAACAGCGGGCACAAGGCCCAAGCCATGCACGCCGAATTCCACATCTCGG
>JAJPIH010000481.1 GCA_021324875.1 Alphaproteobacteria bacterium | reverse complement strand
CGAGGCGGGCGCGCGAGGTCCGGCTCGCCAAAATCCATACTTACGCCGCCGCCACCAAGGGGCTGGCCGGGCGACAGCTGACCGAGATGGGCCTGTTGGCGGCGAATGGCGCGGTCGGCTTTACCGATGGGACCAAGGCGCTCGCCGATGCGCTGGTCATGCGCCGGGTGTTGTCCTATGCCGCGAGCTTCGATCTCTTGGTCCTTCAGCATCCGGAGGAGCCGAGCCTCGCCGCGGCCGGCGAGGTCAATGAGGGGGAGACCGCGACCCGGCTCGGGCTGGCCGCGGTTCCGGCCATAGCCGAAGTGATCATGGTCGAGCGTGATCTGCGCCTCGTCGAACTGACCGGCTCCCGTTACCACGCGGCCCACCTCTCGACCGCGGCCGCGATCGAGGCGATCCGGCGCGCCAAACGGCGGGGTCTGGCGGTGACTTGCGATACCGCACCGCCCTATTTCGCTTTGAACGAAACGGCAATCGGCGATTACCGCACTTTCGCCAAATTGTCGCCGCCGCTGCGCAGCGAAACCGACCGGCTGGCGGTCATCGAGGGGCTGCGCGACGGCACGATCGACGCGATCGCCAGCGACCATGCCCCTTGGGACCAGGATTCGAAGCGGCTGCCATTTAGTTCCGCCGCCAATGGCATCGTCGGGCTTGAAACTTTGCTGCCCTTGTCGCTCGAGCTCTACCACAACGGACATCTGTCGCTCAGCGATGTGATCGCCCGGCTGACCTGTCATCCGGCGGCGATCCTGCGCCTGCCGGTCGGACGTCTTTCCCCCGGGGCCCCGGCCGATCTTGTCCTGTTCGATCCCGATTTTTCATGGCGGATCCGCACCGACGAATTCCGCTCCAAATCAAAAAACGCGCCGTTCGACGGGCGCCCGGTGCGCGGCCGCGTGGTGCGCACGATTGTCGATGGGCGCACGATCTTCCGCTGCGATGGCTAGAAGATGACCGCCGCCATCCTGGCCGCGGTCGGCGGCTATCTCGCCGGTTCGGTGCCGTTCGGACTGCTGCTTAGCCGCGCCGCCGGCTATGGCGACATTCCCACGATCGGCTCGGGCAATATCGGCGCGACCAACGTGTTGCGCACCGGCAACAAGGGGCTGGCGGCCCTGACCCTGGCGCTCGATTTTGTCAAAGGCTATGCCGCAGCCGCGATTGCCCGGCATTGGGGCGAACCGGCGGCGTTGGCCGCCGGGCTGGGCGCGGTAGCGGGTCACATGTTCCCGCTGTGGCTCGGCTTTCGCGGCGGCAAAGGTGTGGCCACCGCCGCCGGGACAATCGTGGTGATCGCCTGGCCCGTCGCCTTGATCGCGTCCGGGTTATGGTTGGCGGTCGCGTCGGTCACCCGTTACGCCTCGCTGGCCGCACTAATCGCCGCGGTCGCGGCCGCGGCAACGGCGCCGTTCCTGACCGATGCGGCCGCCGCGGGGGTGGTGACGGTTATTGCGCTGCTCGTCATTTTGCGGCACCAGGCCAACATCCGCCGGCTGATCGCCGGGCGCGAGCATCGTATTTCGCTGCGCAAAGGCTGAGGCGAGCCCTGGCTGCACGATCTCTCGACCCCGAAGAACGGCTCGAATGGTTGCGGCTGTCCCGCACCGACGGGATCGGCCCGATCGGCTTTTACGCGATGCTGCGACGCTTTGGTTCGGCGCGCGCCGCACTCGAGGCGGTGCCGAAATTGGCGCGACGCGGCGAGCACGGCCGCCCGCTGGCCGCGATCCCGCGCGCTGCCGCCGAGACCGAACTTGCCGCGCTGCACCGGCTTGGCGGACAGCTCGTGTGTTGGGGCGAGCCCGGTTATCCGGAGGCGCTGGCCCAGACCGAGGACGCACCGCCGGTACTGAGCCTGCTCGGCGACGGCGAACTTCTGCGGCGACCGATGCTGGCCGTGGTCGGCGCGCGCAACGCTTCGGGCAACGGCCGTCGGCTGGCGCGCGAACTCGCCGCAGCACTGGCCGAGGCCGGGCTGGTCGTGGTCTCGGGCCTCGCCCGCGGCATCGACGCCGCGGCGCATCTGGGCGCCCTCGACCGCGGCACCGCCGCGGTCGTCGCGGGCGGCGTTGATGTCGTCTATCCCGAGGAGAACCGCGGGCTTTACGACGCGTTGCGGCGGCAGGGCGTCATCGTCGCCGAGATGCCGCTCGGCAGCGAGCCGCAGGCGCGGCATTTCCCGCGACGCAATCGCATCATTTCGGGGATGGCGCTCGGAGTGCTGGTGGTCGAGGCGGCGGCGCGGTCCGGCTCGCTGATCACCGCACGTTATGCGCTCGACCAGGGGCGCGAGGTGTTTGCCGTGCCCGGCTCGCCGCTCGACCCGCGCAGCCGCGGCGCCAACGACCTGCTGCGCCGGGGCGCGACCTTAACCGAGACAGCCGAAGATGTGCTCGCTCAACTCGGCCCGTTGGTGCGCGAGCCGCCGCCGCGGCCGGTTCCGTTGCCGGCGGCGAACGAGGTGCGATGGGGATTGGACGGCGGAGTGGGCGGCTCCAGCCCGCCGGCCGACGACGAGGATGCACTGGCGATGATCCTCGAGCGCTTGGGGCCGACGCCGGTTGCGATTGACGAACTCGTCCGGCAATGCCAATTGACAGCTTCCGCGGTCGCTACCTTGCTGCTGGAATTGGAACTGGCCGGACGGGTTGAGCGTCACCCCGGAAATCTCGTGTCACTGCGCTGAGCGCTGATCTTGAAAAGCCCCACCGTCGCCGGCCGTATCGCCTCCTGGAGCCGTGCCGCGAACCGCTTTACCCGGCGGCCCGCAATACTCGCCAGCGCAGCGAAAGCCGCGGCCGATCACGCGCCGCCTCGTACCATTGACCGGCCTGGCGAATGAAAGTCGTCGTCGTCGAATCGCCGGCCAAAGCGAAGACCATCAACCGATATCTCGGCAGCGACTACAAGGTCGTGGCCAGCTACGGCCATGTCCGCGACCTGCCGGCCAAGGACGGCTCGGTCCGACCCGACGCCGACTTTGCGATGTCGTGGGAGATCGACGGCAAGTCGGAAAAGCATATGCGGGCCATCGTCCAGGCGGTGCGCGGCGCCGACCGACTGTTTCTGGCGACCGACCCCGACCGCGAGGGCGAAGCCATCTCGTGGCATGTGCAGGAGGTGCTGAAGGCGCGTCGGGCGCTCAACGACATCGACGTCAAGCGCGTGGTCTTCAACGAAATCACCCGCAACGCGGTGGTCGATGCGTTCCGCCGCCCGCGCGAAATCGACCGCGAACTGGTCGAGGCGTATCTGGCGCGCCGGGCGCTCGATTACCTGGTCGGATTTACGTTGTCGCCGGTACTGTGGCGCAAGCTGCCGGGTAGCCGCTCGGCCGGCCGGGTCCAGTCGGGGGCGCTGCGCCTGATTTGCGAGCGCGAGGCCGAGATCGAGGCGTTCAAACCGCGCGAATATTGGACGGTCGAGGTCACCTTTACGACCGGCCAGGGACAAAGCTTTACCGCCCGGCTCACCCACCTCGACGGCAAGCGGCTCGACCGTTTCGATCTCGACAGCGAGGCCAAGGCCCGCGCCGCCGCCGACGCCATTCTTGCCGCCCCGGGCTTCGCGGTTGCCGCGATCGAAGCGCTGCAGGTGCGCCGCAACCCGTTTCCGCCGTTCACGACCTCGACCCTGCAGCAGGAAGCCTCGCGCAAGCTCGGCTTTGGCGCGACGCGGACCATGCAGATCGCGCAGCGGCTTTATGAGGGTGTCGATCTCGGCGGCGAGACGGTGGGTCTGATCACCTATATGCGCACCGACGGCGTGGCAATTTCGGCCGAGGCGATCGCCGCCGCCCGCAAGCTGATTGCCGCCGAGTTTGGGGCGAACTATGTGCCGGGTGCACCACGCGTCTACAAAAGCCCGGCCAAGAACGCGCAAGAGGCGCATGAAGCGATCCGGCCGACCGACCTCGCGCGCCGGCCGGCCGCGGTCGAGGCCTATCTCGATCGCGACCAGCGTCGCCTTTACGAGCTGATCTGGAAGCGGACAGTGGCCAGCCAGATGGCCTCGGCCTTGCTCGAGCAGGTCACCGTCGACATCGCCGATCCAAGCGGAAAACTGCGCTTGCGCGCCACCGGATCGGTT
>JAJPIH010000014.1 GCA_021324875.1 Alphaproteobacteria bacterium | reverse complement strand
CCACCGAGATAGGGATGGAGAACCGGCGGGATCGCCACGCTGCCGTCTTGGCGCTGATAGTTTTCGAGGATCGCGATCAAGGCGCGGCCGACCGCCACGCCGGAGCCATTAAGCGTATGCACCGGCTGCGCGCCGCGGCCATCGCTCGGGCGAAACCGCGCCCGCATCCGCCGCGCCTGGAACGAGCCGCAGTTCGAACAGCTCGAGATCTCGCGATAGGCTTGCTGGCCCGGGAGCCAGACTTCGAGGTCATAGGTTTTCTGCGAGGCAAAGCCCATATCGCCGGTCGACAGCAGCATGACCCGATAGGCAAGACCCAGCCGCTTGAGCACCTCTTCGGCGCAGGCGGTCATGCGCTCGTGCTCGGCTTGGGATTGCTCGGGCGTGGTCACCGAAACCAGTTCGACCTTCATGAACTGGTGCTGGCGGATCATACCGCGCGTGTCCTTGCCGGCGGCTCCCGCCTCGGACCGGAAGCAGGGCGTGCCGGCGGTCAACCGCAGCGGCAGGTCGCGTTCGTCAAGGATCTCATCGGCGACGAGGTTGGTGAGCGGCACCTCGGCGGTCGGAATGAGCCACAGACCCTCGGAGGTGCGGAACTGATCCTCGGCAAATTTCGGCAACTGCTCGGTGCCGAACAGCGCCTCGTCGCGCACCAGTAGCGGCGGTGAGACCTCTTGGTAACCGAATTCGCGGGTATGGAGATCGAGCATGAATTGCATCAGGGCCCGCTCGAGCCGGGCGAGATCGCGCTGCAACACGACAAAGCGCGCGCCCGACAGCCGCCCGGCGCGGCGGAAATCCATCAAGCCAAGGCGTTCGCCGATCGCTTCATGGGCGGCCGGGACAAAATCGAAATGCGGCGGGGTGCCCCAGCTGCGGATCATCAGATTGGCGGTTTCGTCCGGACCGTCGGGCACATCCTCGGCCGGCAGATTGGGCAGCCCCGCCAGTATCGTGTCGATCTCGGCGCGCAACCGGGCGGCATCGGCGGCCGCCTTGGCCTCGGCCCCCTTGTCGGCCTCGACCTGCTCGAGCAACGGGTTTATGTCTTCGCCGCGGCCCTTGGCGGCGCCAATTTCGCGCGAGAGCCGATTGCGTCGCGCTTGGGCCTCCTGCATCCGGGTCTCGGCCGCCCGCCAGTCACGGTCGAGGGCGAGCAGCTGTTCCGCGCAGGGCGGCAGACCGCGCCGAACGAGCCCGCGATCGAACCCCTGGGGATGAGCGCGGATCAAGCGAATATCGTGCATGGGCCGACTAAAACACAAACGGAACAGCGGCGGTAGGGGGACCGGCGGCGAGGTTTGCCGCGGCGCCTGGAATGGGGGCGAACGGGCCGCCACCGCGGCGTTTACGGCGGGACAAATTTGGCCTAGGACAGGCCGCAAAAATCGAACTTGCTTCCCGGGAGGAGGCGATGCTGGGCTTGATGGCGGAGCGCCCGCTCCTGATTTCGTCGATCCTGACCCATGCCGCGCGGTTTCACGGCGACACCGAAATCGTCTCGCGCTCGGTCGAGGGACCGATCCACCGCTACACCTATCGTGACGCCGAGCGAAGGGCGCGGCGACTGGCCAAGGCACTGATCCGCCTCGGGGTCGCGCCGGGCGACCGGGTCGCGACGCTGGCCTGGAGCACCCATCGTCATTTCGAACTCTATTACGCGATCGCCGGCATCGGCGCGGTCTGCCATACGATCAACCCGCGCCTGTTTGACGATCAAATCGTCTACATCGTCAACCACGCCGCCGATCGGCTGTTGTTTGTCGACACCACCTTTCTGCCGCTCGTCGCCCGCCTCGCGCCGCGTCTGCCGAGCGATTGCCGCATCGTGCCGCTCGGCCCGTGCGAAGCGCCGCCCGCGATCGGCCTCCCGGTCCTGCCGGTCTATGAAGCTCTGCTGGCCGCAGAGGATGAGGATTTCGCCTGGCCCGAATTCGACGAGCGCACGGCGGCGGCGCTGTGCTACACCTCGGGCACCACCGGCCACCCCAAAGGCGCCCTTTACAGCCACCGCTCGACGGTGCTGCACGCCTATGCCATCTCGCTGCCCGACGCGATTGCAATTTCCGCACGCGATGTCGTCTGCCCGGTCGTCCCGCTGTTTCACGTCTGCGGGTGGGGTGTCCCGTTTGCGGCGCCGATGAACGGCGCCAAGCTGGTGCTGCCGGGCCCGCGCCTCGACGGCGAGAGCCTCTACCAGCTGTTCGAGGCCGAAGAGGTCACCTATGCCCTTGGGGTGCCGACGATCTGGCTCGGTTTCGAGGCCTATCTCGACGCCTCGGGGGCGCGTTGTTCGTCGCTGCGGCGGCTGTTGTCGGGCGGCTCGGCGGTGCCGCCGTCGATGGTCGCGGCGTTTGCCCGCCGCGGGATCGAATTGCGCCAGGGTTGGGGCATGACCGAGATGAGCCCGCTCGGCACCGCCGCGGCGCTGAAGCGCAAGCATGCCGCTCTCGGCGCCGATGCCCTGCTCGCCATCCAGGCAAAGCAGGGGCGGCCGGTGTTCGGCGTCGAGATGAAAATCGTCGACGACGAAGGCCGCACATTGCCGGATGACGGCAAGTCGATGGGCGAGTTGTTGGTGCGCGGGCCCTGGATCATCAGCGCGTATTTCGCCGACGAAGCGGCGAGCGCGGCGGCGATCGAGCCGGACGGCTGGTTCCACACCGGCGACATGGCGACGATCGATGGCGATGGCTACATGCAGATCACCGACCGCCGCAAGGACGTGATCAAATCGGGCGGCGAGTGGATCAGCTCGATCGATCTGGAAAACGCCGCGGTGGCGCATCAGGACGTCGCCGAGGCCGCGGTGATCGCCGTGCCCGATCCGCGCTGGGGCGAGCGCCCTTTGTTGATCGTGACGGCGCGGGACGGGCGGCAACCCGAGCGGGCGGCGCTGATCGAGCATTTGGCCACGCAGTTCCCAAAATGGATGCTGCCCGACGACGTCGTCGTGGTCGACGAGTTGCCGCACACCGCCACCGGCAAAGTCATGAAGACGCGGCTGCGCGAACTCTATGGGCGGCGCTGAGCCGCGGCCGCCAGGCGCGCCGCGACGCAGGTCCGCCGAGCGCCGCGAATTTAAAACAACATCGGGTAGAACAGGCTGAACGCTGCTTGACCGGGCGTGGCGGCGGGAATATCTGAGCTTGCTTTGAGGCCGCCGCGGCGCCATCGCCGCTCTATTTGGCGAGTGACCTGATGCTCAATATTGGCATGAATTTAACAGAGGCTCTGGAGCAGTCCTTCAAATCTTACAATGATGGCGAATACGTGGAAGTCGAGCGCTTATGTTCCGCCATTCTCACGGTCGATCCTACCTCCGTGAATGCACTTCACTTGCTGGCGATGGCCCAATCACAATTGGGACAGGCAAATTCGGCTCTTTCTTATTACGACCAGGTGCTGGCGATTGCTCCGAACCACGACGAGGCCCTCAACAATCGCGGCACAATCCTGCACGAGCTGGGCCGTTTCGACGAAGCTTTGGCGAGTTACGACCGGGCGCTCGAATACCGGCCGCGCTATCCCGAAGCCCTCAACAATCGCGGCACTGCGCTCTTTGAATTGCGTCGTTTCGACGAGGCGCTGGAGAGTTACGACCGGGCGCTGGCGCTCAACCCGCACTATGCCGAGGCGCTCAATAATCGCGGCAACACGCTCCAGGAGCTCGGCCGTCTCGAGGAGGCGTTGGAGAATTACAACCGCGCCCTGGCGCTGCGACCGGACTAT
>JAJPIH010000328.1 GCA_021324875.1 Alphaproteobacteria bacterium | reverse complement strand
TCGCGCCGCGCCAGACCGCGGCCGAGCCCCAGCCGCAGCCGGCCCTTGCACAGCATGTCGAGCACCGCCGCCTGCTCGGCAACCCGCAGCGGGTCATGCCAGGGCAGGACCACGGCGGCGGTGCCGAGACCGACATCCGGGCACAGCGCCGCCAGATAGGTCATCAATTGCAGATTGTCGGGGACAAAGGAGTAGTCGTTGAAATGGTGTTCGGCCGACCACAGGCAGTCGAACCCGAGATCGGCGGCGAGCCGCGCCAGCCGGATTTCCTCCTCCCATACCCGGTCGTCGCCGATGCCGTCCCAGCCATAGCTGGCGAACACCATCATCATGCCGACATCCATGGTCATCCTCCCGGGCCCGGTGCGTCGCGGGTCAGTGTTTCACGCGGTGCCGGGAATGACAACCTGAACCCGGGAATGCCCGGGTGCGGTTTTCGCCGGTCCCGCCGGCGCGCCGCCGAGCACGCAGATCCGCAACGTCCCCGACGAAATGGATGGCGTGCTCAAATCGCGCGCCGCGCTCGAGGGGAAGCCTTTGTCGGGTTATCTTGTTGGCCGAACTGCGCAAGATTGCGACGGCTGGCGCGCCAATCCCCCTGTCAACCCGCTCCGCCGCCGGCGCAGGCGATGCGTGAAGAGCGCGATCGCCGGTGATGGTTGTCGACGCTCGGCGCTGTTGGAGGTGCTGCTGAACACACCCGATGCAGTCTCGGTGCGGGCCCGGCTGTTGGCCGCCGGAGATTTGGGGGCGCCCGACCCCGGGGGCTGCTGGGACTAAACCATGGGCACAACACGGGTTTCGAGCGCAAACGGGTCTGGGGATTAGCGGCCGCGATCCGATCGAAGCTTGGGAACGCTAAGTGAACTTCTGCCGCTTGCAACGCGAGCGAGCAAAACCCATATCGCGTCGAACTGGATTTCGGACACCAAAAGGCCGGAGCTGTGGCGGCCCCGGCCCGTTGGTGGAACCCGCAAGGACGTCTGCCCGCCTGCGGGCTTGGGTTACCTGCGTCCCTATCTTGGGGTTGTTTCCCCCGAAGTCAAGGCGGTCGATTTTGCACCAGCGCTTTAGCGCTCAACGCAAAGGGTACGACTATGGCTAATTGGGTTGGTTACGATTTCAAGGTTGGCGACCGGATTGTGCACAGCGGCATCACGCAAGACCCAACTCGGCGTGAATCAGAACACAAACAACGCTGGGCAAACGGGCGCCTGGTAATCATCCGTCGAGGAATGACTGAAGCTCAGGCTCGTGCTTGGGAAGCAACCAAAAAGAAGACGATTACACCAGAGAGTAAATAATCACTCCTCCCTGTCAGCGACCATTGTGTTGCTGGCAGGATTTTCATTAATGAGGTTGGTATTTTCATAAGCCAATATAGGACCTTTATCGACAAAATTAACGGATGTCCCATCAAACTCTCCAGTTTCTCGAATAAAATACCAATCACGATTTCCTATTGAAATTTTCGAATACAGCGAAGATATGCAAACAACCATCTTCTCGCCGCTAATGGGATCCACATACGTACCCGCTCGAAGCAATCCTGTTTCGCTCATGTTCTACCAACGTCGTTCAGTCGCATCGGTTCCCTGTACCAGCTGGGCCCAAACACCAGTGCGCCGCATCTGATCGATCTCGAAGTGGCGCAAGGGCTCAGACACTATACCGCCGCCAACCGGGTCGACGCCGCACGTTGCTGCGAGGCGCTGACCGCGTTGTCGCTTTTCCCGATGGAACGCTGTCCGCGTCGGCCCTTTCTGCCGCGGGTCTAGGCGTTGCGGCACAATGTGACCGGCTATGATTATGAGACCGTCTATATCTCGCTTACCGAGGCGCTTGGGGCGGTTCTCCTGACCCGCGGCCGGCGCCTTGCCGCCAGCACCGGGCATCAGGCGCAGATCGAGCTCGCGTGAAACCCGGCGCCGCCGCGCGCTTAGCCGGCGCGACCGGGCGCGGCGGGCAAGCCGCAGATCTCGGCGACGATCGTGAATGAGCGCTTGCGCTTTTCGTGGTCGAAGATGTTGGCTGTGATCATCAATTCGTCGGCGCCGGTGCGCCGGACAAAATCCTCGAGGCCGCGCCGCACGGTCTCGGGACCGCCGACGACCGCGCAACCGAGCGCGTCTTCGATGACCGCGCGGGCATAGGCATCGAGCCGCTCGTCGAAATCGGCGACCGGCGGCGGCACGCGCCCCGGCCGGCCGAGGCGGTTGTTCAGGGTCGATTGCTGCAGCGACGAAAACAAGAACCGCGCCTCGGCATCGCTTTCGGCGGCGACGACGACCATGCCGAGCATCACATTCGGCGCCGCCAGCGCCGGCGAGGGACGGAAGCGGGCGCGATAGACCTCGATCGCCTGCATCATCATCGCCGGCGCAAAATGCGCGGCGAAGGCGAAGGGCAGGCCGAGATAGGCCGCGACCTGGGCGCCATAGAGGCTCGACCCCAGAATCCACAGCGGCACTTTGAGCCCGGCCCCGGGGACCGCCTGCACCGCCTGGCCGGGTTGGGGCGGCTCGAAATAGCTCATCAGCTCGACCACTTCCTGCGGGAAGTTTTCCGCCCCGCCAAACAGCGCGCGTCGCACCGCGCGGGCGGTGGCTTGGTCGGAGCCGGGGGCGCGACCGAGCCCCAGCTCGACCCGGCCCGGATGCAGGGCGGCGAGGGTGCCGAATTGTTCGGCGATCAGCAGCGGGGCGTGGTTGGGCAGCATGATGCCACCGGCGCCGATCTTGATCTGCTCGGTGCCGGACGCGACATGGGCGAGCGCAACCGCGGTCGCAGCGCTGGCGATCCCCGGCAGGTTGTGATGCTCGGCCATCCAGAAGCGCCGGTAGCCGAGCGCCTCGACATGGCGGGCGAGATCGAGCGAGTTGCGCAGCGCCTGGCCGGCGTCGCTGCCTTCGGTGATCGGCGAGAGATCGAGAACCGAGAGCGGAACCATGCCGCCAATATCCCATCGCGGCGCGCCGCTCGCCAAGCCCTTCGCCCGGTCTGTTGCGGATCTGCCCGGCGACGGGATGGCCGTGGCAAAATCGCAGACCCGGTGCGGTGACAATCTGCTAGGCTGACACCCGGCCGGAGCGATCCCCGATCAATCCCGGCCTTGCCAACCCGACCGCCCGTGCCCATGACCGAACCGCCAGTTGAAACCGTCACGACCCTCGATACGACCGGCCTGTTATGCCCGCTGCCGGTGCTAAAGGCGCGCCGTGCGCTGAAGCCGCTGCCGGCGGGAGCGGTGCTTGAAGTGCTCGCGACCGACCCCGGCGCGGTCAAGGATTTCGAGCATTTTGCGAAAACCACCGGTTGCGAATTACTGGAAAGCAGCGAACAGCCGGGCGGCGTGCTGCGCTTTCGGCTGCGAAAGCCGGCCTGACCGCGGCGGTCGCGCCGATCGCGCATCGCCCCCCGGCAAAACGGGTCCACCGACCCGCAGATCCGGCTTATAAAGGAAACCGCTCAAGGAAACCGCCTCCCGGTCGCCGACCTAAAGCGGAGTTTGATAAGCGGACGAAATACGGAGCGTGCAATGGCCTCGATCATCACCGCGCCGCGGCAGATTGCCATCGGCGGCGGGGCGCTGGCGGAATTGCCGGCGACCCTGGCCCGGTTCGGTCTTGCCAAACCGTTGATCGTGACCGACCCCTATATCCGCGGCTGCGGCATCCTTGAGCGGGCGCAAGACGTGCTGGCGCGGGCCGGATTGTCGGCGCAGGTGTTTGCCGATACGGTCCCCGATCCGACAACCGCGGTGATCGAGACCGGCGTGCAGGTGCTCGCCGCCGGCGATTTTGATTGCCTGGTCGCGATCGGCGGCGGCAGCTCGATCGACACCGCCAAGGGGATCAGTGTGCTGGCCGCCAATGGCGGTCGGATGCGCGACTACAAGGTGCCCAACGAGATCCCGCAAGCGGGATTGCCGGTGATCGCGGTGCCGACCACCGCCGGCACCGGGTCGGAGGTGACCCGCTTTACGGTCGTGACCGACACCGAGACCGATGAGAAGATGCTGATCGCCGGGCTCGCTTGCTGCCCGCTGGCGGCGATCGTCGATTACGAGCTGACCTTGTCGATGCCCTACCGGCTGACCGCCGACACCGGCATCGACAGCCTGACCCACGCGATCGAGGCCCATGTCAGCCGCCGCGCCAATCCCTTTTGCGACGGGCTCGCCCGCCAGGCGATGGGGCTGATCGCCGGCGCCATCCGAACCGCCTGCGCCGAGCCGCAAAACCGCGCCGCGCGCGAGGCGATGATGCTCGGCGCGACCACCGCCGGGATGGCGTTTTCCAACGCCAGCGTGGCGCTGGTCCATGGCATGAGCCGGCCGATCGGCGCCTTTTTTCATGTGCCGCACGGGCTGTCGAACGCGATGCTGCTGCCCGAGATCACCGCTTTCTCGGCGCCGGCCGCCCTCGACCGCTATGCCGATTGCGCGCGCGCCATGGGGGTGGCCGACAAGGAGGAGGGCAGCCAGGCCGCGGTGGCACGGCTGCTCGACGAATTGCGCCGGCTCAACCGCGATCTCGGCGTCCCCAGCCCGCGCGATTACGGCATCGATGCGGCGCGTTATGAGGAATTGCTGCCGACGATGGCCCATCAAGCTTTGGCCTCGGGCTCGCCCGCCAACAACCCGCGGGTGCCAAGCGCCGAGGAAATTGTCGAACTCTACCGCCGCGTCTACGCCTGACGAGGAACCGCAAGGCGGCGGACGGAACGCGTCATCGGCCGCCCCGCGGCGGCGGTTATTGCCGAGCGTCGGCTCGGCGCGGCGCATTGCAAATTGCAGGTGAGCCCGGCCATGCCAGCTGTAGCAGCAGCGACGCCGACAACCGAGATCGGGTTGTTCGAGGCGATTTATTCGGCGCGCTCGCTGCGCCGGCTCAAGCCCGACCCGGTGCCCGACGCGTTGATCACCCGAATTCTCGACGCCGCGATCCGCGCGCCCTCGGCCGGCAACGCCCAGAACTGGGCGTTTATCGTGGTGCGTACCGCCGAGACGCGCCGCCAACTCGGGGTGATCTATCGCAAGGCGTCCGACATCGCCGCGGCGGTCTATGCCGCGCGCGGCCGCCCGGCGCATCTGAGCGAGCGGCAATTTGCGCGCATGCTCGACGCCGGCGGCCATCTCTGGGACCATATCGGCGAGGCGCCGGTGTTGCTGATCCCCTGCCAGCGTCGACCGGTCGTGCCGCCGCAGGAGACGCTGCCGCCGTCGGTCGCGCAGCGCTACGCCGACGAGCTTGCCTATGCCGAGCGCATCCGCGGGGCCAGCATCTATCCGGCGGTGCAAAACATCCTGCTTGCCTGCCGGGGGCTGGGGCTCGGCACGGTGATCACGACCAACCACATCCGCTGCGAGGACGAGGTCAAGGCGCTGCTCGCCATTCCGGCCGATGTCGACACCTTTGCCCTGATGCCGATCGGTTGGCCGATCGATCCGTTCGGACCGCTGACCCGCCGACCGCTGGCCGAAATCGTGCACACCGACCGCTGGGACCCGAACCGCTAGCGGGTCAACCACGAGGCCAAGAGCGCCAAGGCCAGCAACGCCGCGATCCCCTGCCACACCTGGACCGGCGCGCGCTGATAAAGGGTCAGCGGCCGCGCCGCCTCGGTCGGCTGGCGCGCCGGTCCGGCCTCGATTTCGAGCGCGAATTCACTGATGTCGCGAAACCGCGCCGCCGGGTCGAGCGCGATCGCCCGGTTGAGCGCCGCCGGCAGCCAGGCCGGCAAATCGGGCCGCAACGCCGAGAAATCGACCGGGCGGGTGCGCCGCGGCGGGCTGGTCGCATCGGCATTGGCGTAGGGGTATTGCCCGGTAAAGGCGCGAAACATCGTGACCCCCAGGGCATAGATGTCGGTTGCCTCGTTGCCGGGCTCGCCGTCGCGCATCTCGGGCGCCATATAGGCCGCGGTGCCGGGGATGTTTTCGGGCGGAAATTCCTCGAGCCCCGGCACCCGGACGACGCCGAGATCAATCAGTTTCAGCGACCCGCCGCCTTCGAGGATGACATTATCGGGCTTGATGTCGCGGTGGATGATGCCGGCGCGATGGAGAGCGGCGATCGCGCGCGCCAGGCGGACGGCAATATTGCGCCCCTCTTCGAGACCCAGCGCCGGGCTGCGCTGCAGCCGCGTCTCCAAAAGCTCGCCCTGATAGAGCGGCATGACCGTGTAGAGGCATGTCTGCCGGCCGGGCGGCAATTCGATGACCCGTCCGATGCCCGGATGGTGGACGCGGGCCCCGACCCAGGCCTCGCGCACAAAGGCGGCCCGGTAGGCGGCGACGCTGGCAATCTGCGGTTTGGGAAATTTGAGCGCGACGGTGCCGCCCTCGATTTCGTCATCGGCGGCGAACAGCCGGCTGTAGCGGCCGTCGGAGATCAGCGCCCGCAAGACAAAACCGTCGACCGTCGCGCCGGTGGTTGGCACCGCAATGATCGGCAGCTCCGAGATCGCCGAGCTGATGTCGCCCGAACCGGCCTCGGGCAGCGCCACCACATCGAGCACCAGCGCCGTGCAGTTGTCGCCGCTGCCCGATTGCAGTGCCGCCGCGACCAGGGCCTGGGCGGTGTCCTCGGGCGCGGAGCGGTCGCGCAGGATGTCGGCGATGACCTGGTCGCTGAGCGCGCCGTGCACGCCGTCGCTGCACAACAAGAAGCGGTCGTGCAACGCCATCGGTTGCGCGGCGTAGTCCAGGCGGACTTCGGCTTCGACGCCAAGCGCGCGGTTCAGCGTGGTCGGGCGACCATTGCTGTCCGGACGGACATGGTCGACGGTCAGACAGGTCAGCCGGTCGCGGCTCAACCGGTAGGCGCGGGTGTCGCCGACATGCAGCACATGGGCGGTGCGTCCGCGCAGCACCAGCGCGGTGAAGGTGCAGCCCATGCCGGCCAGTTGCGGGTCTTGACGGCCCTGGGTGTTGATCCAGCCATTGAGGGCGCTGATGATCTTGGCGCCGGCACGCTGCACTTCGATCGTCTCGGGCAGGTCGCAGAACCCGTCGAGAAAGCCCCTGACCGCGGTCTCAGCCGCGGCTCGCCCGCCCTTGGCGCCGCCGATCCCGTCGGCGATCGCGGCGATGACCTCGGGGCGCGGCTGCGGCAATTCGGCGCCGTAGAGCGCGGCGGCAAAATCCTCGTTTTCGCGACGCAGGCCGGTTTTCGAGGCAAAACCGACCCGTGCCTGAAGGCCGCTCTCACCGGCCACGCTGCCCTCCTTTGCCTTGTGCCGAGCGGCGCCGCCGCCCGCTGCGACCCGCTCGGCCCTTTTGGTCAAACCCGCCCGCCCGTCAACGATGCCGCATCCTCTCCGCGATTGGCCAATAGTTCGTGATCTTGGCCACGACGCCGCGGGTCATTCTCATCAATTAGTGGAATAACCATAAGCTTACAAACGAATTACGTCCTATTGATCGTTTTCTAGGCATTTCGCTGCCTATTTTGCGGGCATTCGTTGACCGCCGGGCTGACAGAGGTAGTGCAGAAAATAGCCACCGGTGCTTGAGGCGTTGCGCAATTGCAGCTTGCCGGTCGCACGCTCGAGGTCAAAGAAACCCTGTTTCGGGTCATGCCAGCTGATCCACTTCTCGGTGATCGTGGCCGGCAGCGAATCGACCTGCGCGCGCGCGAAATCAACGCTCACCGTCCACTGCGCACCGCTTTGCGGGTTGGTGCAGCGCCACAGCTGAGCCTCCGCGGCGGCGTGGCCGATGCCCGCCACGCTCAGCGCCGCGGCGAACCCGCCGGCGAGCGCCCGGGACAGCGCCGCAGGGCCGCGGCGCCGCGGCCGCATTGCCGGAGCCAAGCCGCGCCCCGCCGATGCGGCGGTCACCGCCGAAGAGGCGGCGATCAAAGCCGCGGAGCGGCGCGCGCGGGCGGTTATCGGCTTAGGCACGGTTCTTGCCTGCAGCGGGGTCGAGGGGGTGCGCATTCGCATTCGCCAGCGCAGGGCACGGCGTCACGCTCGGGTCCGATTACAACCGTATGAGGCACAACAATGTTAGTCCCATCGCCGAAATGGCTCGATACCGGCTCGAACGCCTGGCAAATGGCCGCCGCCACCTTTGTCGGCCTGCAAAGCGTGCCCGGGCTGGTGGTTCTCTATGGCGGCATCGTCAAGCGCAAATGGGCGATCAACTCGGC
>JAJPIH010000352.1 GCA_021324875.1 Alphaproteobacteria bacterium | reverse complement strand
CGGCGCGCCGCCCCCGACCCGCAAACCCGTTTGCACGCCGACACGTTTCACCCGACGGTCAAGGCGTGGCTGTTTTTGACCGATGTCGCCGATGACGAGGCGCCGTTTGTCTATGTTCCGGGATCGCACCGCCCGACGCCGCGACTGCTGGCCTGGGAGCGGCGAATGTCGGTCACGGCCCGCCACAGCAGCGATTATCAGGCGTCGCGCGGTTCGCTGCGCATCACCGCCGCCGAGCTTGGCCGGCTTGGTCTGGGTCAACCTGTCGCCTTCGCGGTACCGGCCAACACGCTGATTGTCGCCGATACCATGGGCTTTCACGCACGCGGGCCGTCGGCCCGTTCGGTGACCCGCGTCGAGATCTGGGCCTACAGCCGGCGCAACCCGTTTGTGCCGTGGCTCGGCGGCGACGTCGCCGCGTTCCCCCCGGTCAAGGGTCGCGCCGTGCCGCTCTATTGGGCGGCGATGGATCTTTGCGAGCGCCTCAAGCTCGGCCGCAACCCGTGGCGGCGGGCGGGTCCGACGACGGCGCTGAACCCGCCTTGCGCGCCCGCGGCCGGGTGATCGGGCGGACGCCGCCAACCACCGCGCCGCCCAACGTAGCCGCCGCGCTTATTGGCCGGCCGGCGATGCGGCGCCGGCCACTTCCGCCAAGAGCCGATGGATCGCGGCGAAATGGTCCTCCCATTGCGGCGGCCGCCACCCGGCCAATCGCTGCAGCTGAGCATCCCGCCGCGCCGACGCCGGGGCGGCATAGGCAAGGATCGCCTCGCGCCACCGGACGCTGTCGAGCGGGTCGATGAATTCGGGCACATCGCCGCCGGTCTCGCGCAGCGCCGGCAGGTCGCTGCACAGGGCCGGCACGCCCAGGGCCAACGCCTCGATAAGCGGGAAGCCAAACCCTTCGGCGAAGGACGGCAACAGCAGCGCCCGCGCCCCTTGCAGCAGCGGCGCCATCTCGCGGTCGGGCAAATCGTTGCGCTCAACAACCAGCCCGCGCAGCGTCGGGCAGCGTTCGAGCAAATCGATCGATCCTTGGCTAAAATTGCCGCGCTGGCCGACCAAAATCAGCCGCGGCGCCCGCGTGCCAAGATCGGCAGCCAATTGCCGCCACAGCTGGAGCAGCAGGAGGTGGTTCTTGCGTCCCTCGATCGTGCCGAGACAGACGAAATAGGGGGCGGCACCCGGTTGCGGCGGCGGCGTCGCAGCGGGCAGCCGGCAGCCGAACGGCGCCACGACAATCGGGGGTGAGCGGCCGGCGCGCCGCAAATAGGGTTCGAGTTCCCGGCGCGTGACGCTCGAGGCGACGATGATCGCGTCAGACAGGGCAGCCGCGGTTTCGATCCGGCGTCGATGGCGTCGGTCCTGGCCCGGCTTGGCGTATTCGGGAAAGCGGATCGGGATCAAATCGTGGATCAGGTAGACAAAGCGGGCGCCGGCGTCGCGTTTGATCCGGGCGATCGGTGCCCGCGCCTCCAATCGGAAATGCGAAACATTCAGATAGATCGGCGGCGAGAATTGCGATTGCTGGTGCGCTCGTAACCAGCGTCCTCCGCGCAGCAACGCGCGGGTTCGCAAACCGAGGGCCAGCCGCCTGATGTGACGCTGATCGCCGCGCCGCGCCGCGCCGTCTGCCCACGCCGCCGATAGCGCCGCGATATAGGGCTCGACCTCGGCGCCGGCGAGACAGCCGATCCCGCCGACGGCGTTCACCGCCGCAAAGCCAAGCTCGTTATGGGCCGCGATCAGATGTTGGGCATAGGCGAGTTCGACCCGGTCGATACCGGTTGCCGCGCTGCGCCCGGCCCGCGAGATCAGGCGCGACACGTCGAGCATGATCGGACATCGCTCCGCGCTCATGCCAACGCACGGTACAGCGCACCGACGCGCTCACGATAGAGGTCGACCGAGAATTTGGCGGCTTGGAGCCGGCCTCGCCGTTCAAGCTCGGCTGCGAGGTCGTGGTCCTCGGCGACGGTTCGGATCGCTGCGGCAATCTCGTCGACGCTGTAGGGATCGACCAGCAGCGCGGCATCTCCGGCAACCTCGGGAACCGCCGATTCGCGCGAGGTGACAACCGGCGTGCCGAGCACCATCGATTCGAGAACCGGCAGGCCAAAGCCCTCGTAAAGCGACGGAAACACGACCGCACGGGCGCCGCGGATCAATGTCACCAGCATCGAAAACGGCACGTAATCGAACCGGTAGACGGATCGCTTGGTACGCCGGTTCGATTGCGCCTCGTAGCGTTGCCGATCACGCAGTTCGCCGATCAGCCTTGTCTCGGGCTCGTTGTGCCAGCCGCGGCCGGCCACCAGCACCAGCGGGATATCGACGCCCGAGGACAGATAACCTTCGATCAGACGCCCGACATTTTTCTTCGGTTCGAGGGCGCCAAAAAACAGCAGATATTCCTTGAAGCCGAGCCCGAACGTTCCTTCCAGCTGCTCGCTGACCATCTCGTCCGGACGCTCCCGCAACGCCGCCGGAAAATCCACTGCTTGATAGGTATTGGTGACGCGTTGTTCGTCGACGCCGAGCAAAGTGACGATGTCGCGCTTTGAATTTTCCGATACCGTGACGATGTGGTCGGCCCGCCGTGCGATTTTTTGCAGCAAACGAAAAATCTGGCGCTTGTTGTCGAGGGTCGTAAACGGCAAGCGCAACGGCACGAGGTCATGGATCGTGTATATGTTGCAGTTTGCCTTCGCCCGGATCGGCAGCGGGTAAGTACAATGAAAGATATCAGGCTTTGCATCAAAGCTCAGCCGCAGAAACCGGTTGGTCCGCGCAAAATGCTCGCGGGCGCTGGCAAACAGCCGCCGGCTGGCAAAGGCCTGGTGCGGCCCCGGCCAGGTCGCCTCAAACTGGCGGCGTACGACAACCCCGTCGAACGCCACCGGTCGCGGCTTGACCGGTGTAAAACCGCGCAACTGATCGGCAAAGCAATTGATGATCTGCCGGGCGAGCGGCGGCTTGACCGCCTGTTTTTCATCGAAGAAGGCGATCTCGCGCAGCACCGGGTCCTTGGGCGGGTTGTCGGGGGCGGTATAGACCACCCCGACTTCGTAGCCGAGATCGCGGACGACGCGGGTCAATGTGCGGGTATAGGTGGCGACCCCGGTTCCCTCCGTCAGCGCCAGGTTGAGACCGTCATAGAACACGCGGCCAGCCATCCCCCACCCCTTCCCTACTCCGCTTCCCGGCGATCCGCCTCGATCGGCTGGGGTCGCTGTGCGCCGCGCGGGCGGCATCCCGGCCGATGCCGGCCACAGCTTGCTTGGCGATTGCCGAGCCGGCGCGGCGCCGGGCCGGCAGGGCGACGGCAGCGGCTTGGGACAATGCCGTCGAGGTTCACAGCGCGGCGTAGATGTCGAGCGCCAAATCCAGGTCGTCAAACACCTTGCCGCGTCCACGGTGCAAAACCAGCGCTCGCGAGCAATAGCTCTTGACGAGTTCCGGGATGTGGGACACCAGGATCAAGGCCCGGTTGGCGCGTTTTTCGAACAGCTCTTCGTGTGAACGGCGCTGAAACCGGTGATCGCCGGCAGCGATGACTTCGTCGATCAGATAACAATCGAAATCGACAGCCAGTGATAGCGCGAAATTGAGACGACCGGCCATGCCGGTGGAATAGGTCTTGACCGGCTCTGACAAGAACTTTCCCAGCTGCGCGAAATCCTCGACATAGTCGCGCAGCTCTTGAAACGGCTTGCCATAGACCCGGGCGATAAAGCGGATATTGTCGTTGCCGGTCAACACGCCATGGAGCCCGCCGACCAATCCGACCGGCCACGAGACCGACATCGACCGCTCGATCGTGCCGGCCGAGTGCAGTTCGATACCGCCGATCAGGCGGATCAGGGTCGATTTGCCGGCGCCGTTGCGGCCGAGCACCGCGAGCTTTTCGCCCGGTTCCAGCGAAAACGATATGCGGTCGAGAACCCGGTGATGGCCGCCCTGCTTGCTCGGATAATCCTTGCAGAGATCTTCAACCCTCAGCATCGGTTTGCCGCGCTCGATGCACGCTGTCCGCCGCTCCCACCTCAGGCGGCGGCGTGCTAGCGCACACTTGCCACCAGCAGCCAGGCAATGCCGTAAACCAGCAGGCAGCTGGCCAGAACCATCGAAAACGACACGATCCGCTTTGGATAGAGCGGGTAATCGGGCAGGTTCGGCGTGGCGATGGTTTCGATATAGAGCTGTTGACGCTGGGCGTTGAGCCGTGCGGCTTCGAGCGATTTGAGCGCCGAAGCCAGCTGCGCCTCCGCCATGTTACGCGCGACATCGAGCCGCTCATAAGCGCTCTCGAGCGAGGCGACCGAATTGGTATTGCCGGTGATCTTGCTGTGTTCATCGGCGATCAGCTTGTCGAGCGAGGCGATCCGGGTCTTGAGCACCGGAATCTGCGGACTGCTCGGCGAGTTCCGGAGGGCGTCGGCCAATTGCGCCAGCGCGGCGGCACGCTGCGTGTTCAGCACCTCGAGCAGCTTCAATGGGCCCTCGGCCGCCGTCTTCGGATCGAGCATCTTTTCCTGGATGCGGTAGGCGGTCAGCTTCGCCTGGATGTCGGCGATCTGTTGCTCGGTGTCGT
>JAJPIH010000138.1 GCA_021324875.1 Alphaproteobacteria bacterium | reverse complement strand
GACCGCCGAGAATGGGCTCATTTACTTGATCGGGCGCCATGTCTCGACCGAGAGAATGGCGCTGCGCGAGAGCGAGCGGCAATGGCGCCTGTTTGCCGAGGCGGTAACCGATTACGCGCTGGTCCGGCTCGATCTCGGCGGCTTCGTCGTCGGCTGGAATTCCGGCGCCGAGCGGATCAAAGGCTTTGCCAGGACCGAAATTGTCGGCCAACATTTTTCGATCTTTTACACCGACTCCGATCGCGCCGCTGGTCTGCCGGAGCAGGCGCTGCAAATGGCGGCCGCGTCCGGCACCGCCACCGCCGAAGGCTGGCGAATGCGCAAGGACGGCGCGCTGTTTTTCGCCAGCGAGGCGATCCACGCGATCCGCGACGAAGAGGGCACATTGCTCGGCTTTGCCGAGATCACCCGCGACATCACCGAGCGCAGCGAGGCGGAGGCAAAGCTGGAACGGGTCCAGCAGCAGCTCTCCCAGGCGCAGACCAGGGAAGCGCTGGGGCAGCTGACCGGCGGCATCGCCCACGATCTCAACAATATGATTATGGTGGTGAGCGGCAATGCGCACCTGCTGCGGGAGCGGAACAGCGATGCCCGCAACTTGCGCGCCATCGAGGCGATCGAGAACGCGGCCGCGCGCAGCGCCACGCTGACCCGCCAGCTGCTTGCGTTTTCGCGGCGACAGTCACCCGACCCGACCGTCATCAGCCTGCGGCGGCGATTGTTGGCGTTTCGCGACCTCTTGGTCAGTTCGGCGCGCAGCGACATCGAGCTCATCATCAATGTCCCGCGCAATATCTGGCCGGTTGCGGTCGATGTGCACGAGTTGGAGTTGGCGCTGATCAATCTCGTGGTCAATGCTCGCGATGCGGTGGCGCGTGGCGGCACGATCACAATCGCGGCCCGCAATGCGCGTTTGCAACCGGATGACGCCTCTGATCGGCTCGCCGGCGAATTTGTGGCGCTGAGTGTCGCCGATACCGGCTGCGGCATTCCTGCGGACATCCTGCCCCGGGTGTTCGAGCCGTTTTTCACCACCAAGCAGCTCGACAAAGGCACCGGGCTTGGTCTGTCGCAAGTCGATCGACTGGCCCGCCAATCGGGTGGCGCGGTCACGATTGCCAGTCGGGTCGGCGAGGGAACAACGGTGACAATGTATTTTCCGCGCAGTCGCGCGCCGCTCGACGACGAACCGGGAGCCGGGCCCGCATCGCCCGGCGGGGGCGAAACCGTGCTCGTGGTCGAAGACAACCCCGAGGTGCAGGAAGTGGCCTCGTTGCTGCTCGACCAGCTCGGATACCGGGTGTTGAATGCCGCCTCGCCGGCGGCGGCCCTTGATCTGCTGTCCTCGGGTGAGGCGATCGACCTGGTCTTCACCGATGTCGTGATGCCCGGCGAGTTTGACGGGATCGCGCTGGCGCGGCGGGTCCGCGAGCTTTACCCGGACATCGCGGTGTTGTTGACGAGCGGTTACACCAGGGCCTGGCACACGACCGAAACCGGGTTGCCGATCCTGCGCAAGCCCTACCAGTTGCGGACCCTGGCCCGCGCAGTGCGGGAAGCCCTCGACAGCCAGCCCGCTGCAATCGAGCGTTAAACGGCACCGTCCGCGCCGGCCGATCGAGCCTCGCGCACGGCGCCGCCCGCAGTGCGCGAAGCCGCCGTTACTCCGCTCAGTTC
The DNA here is from genome assembly GCA_021324875.1 of Alphaproteobacteria bacterium. Taxonomy (GTDB): domain Bacteria; phylum Pseudomonadota; class Alphaproteobacteria; order ATCC43930; family CGMCC-115725; genus AP-15. Next base: position 1,098 of record JAJPIH010000138.1, on the reverse strand, counting down.
GGGTGGAAGACGAGGGTGCGCACCTCGATGCTTTCGCGCGGGAAAGCGTCCGGTGGCGTGGTCGGGTCGGTAAACGAAGTGTGCGGCATAAAGCGCGCCGGGATGTCGGTGCGGGTATCGGCAATCTTCAGCAAAAGCGCCTCTTCCCGCCGAAGTTCGGGCGCGTAATACCATTGGTGCGCGGGGTTCCATGTAACCGAATAGGTCTCGCCGACGCGGTCACGATAAACCAGGTCGGACGGAACCAGATCGGCAAAATCGACGGTGCGCGCGTCGCACAGCGCCAGCGGCGCGTCCTGCAGCGGCCCGCGGATCGGACGCCACAGATTGATGACCTGAACGCGGCCCTTTAGCAGCTCCTCGGCCTCGTCGGGCAACAGGTCGCGAACCCGTTGCGGGCCGGAACGGGCGGTATGGTCGACATGGACGCGGGTCGCGGGCTGGCGCGGTCCGCCGGTCGACCGGTCTTTGAGGCCGGGTACGCGCCGGCGCTGCAGATGATCGAAGATGAAGACGCGGCTGGCGCCGGTGAGTTCGGTCAGGAAGCGCTCGACTTCCGGATAATAGACGCGGCGCACCTCGTCGTCGTCCCAGAAATCCTCGACCGCCGTTGGGTGTTCGACGAGGGCAAAACCCTGGCGATCGAGCGCGATTTCCGACGCGATCGGACGCATGTCATGGATCCGCACTTTGTGCGGGTCTGCGCTCATATTGGAGCGGAATTCGCCGGGCTCGACCTCATAGGCATAATAGCGCGGCCGCTCGGCCATCGGTTTCAAGTAATTGAGCTCGGCCTCTACATAAGGAAGTTCGGCGCTGGTCATCGGTTTTTTCTCCTCGCGGCGACAGATATTGGCGGGAATTCAGAACCAAGGGTAGCGGATTTCCGGGGGTGGCCCGGGGTCATGCGGCGGCGCCTGCGCCGGAACCAGCTGGTCCAGCCAGCGCAGCAATCGCTTCGCCACCGCTCGCCGCAGCCGTTGCAACCGCGACGGCCGGTGCGATTTTCTGACGATTTCATCGAGTTCGTCGCTGATCGGCGCGTGTCCGCCACGGTCGACGGTCGGGACCGGCGGGTCAAGGGCCGCGGCGGGCGCG
>JAJPIH010000214.1 GCA_021324875.1 Alphaproteobacteria bacterium | reverse complement strand
GCGATCGTCACAGCCTGTGGCATTGGGGGTGCTCCTTCTTGCGGACCTCAGCAATCCGCGGAGTACCCCCTCTTGCCGCCCTGACACAAATCTCCGTACATCACCGCGGGTTTGACGGCCATTGACCTTATTTTTTATTCAGTTTATTGTCAGCTTATAAAATAACAGGAGGCGTCATGTCTGACGGCCGAGGCCGGCCCGCCTACCCGCCTAACCCATGGCTGCAATGGTTTTGGGAGCATGGCGGCGAACGGCCGGTCGGGTCGTGGGCATCGCTCTACGGCCCCGGACCGCAGCCTTGGACACCCGGCCCCCATTCGTCGAGATACGGCCCGGTCCCCGACCCGTGGCGCGATATCGTGCGCGGGCCTTTGCCCGACCCGTGGCGCGCCGCGGTTGATCAGCTGATTTGGGCGGCGCAGGCGCGAGACCTCGCCGACAAACTGCCCGACAGCCGGCTCAAGGGTGAATTGCATCGCAGCGCCGGGGTGGCGATCGAGGCGCTGCTCGACGAGTGGTGTGGAACCCCGCCGCGCCGCCAGCCCTGGCCATGGCCGGGGGCGCCGCCCTGGGTCTGGGAGATCGTCGCGGCGCTGTCTTTTGCCGCCCATCCTCTGCAGCCCGGCAGCCTGCGCGACGGCCTCGAACAGGTCGCGGTGCAGGCCCTGCAAAAGGCGGCAGGCGGGCTCGGATAAGCGGGGGCAGCGCCCCTTCTGCCCGCTCGGAGGAGCCGATGACAGCCGCGCATCGCATCATGGATCTGCTGTTTGGGCGCTGGCGCAGCCAGATCCTTTATGCCGGCGCCGAACTCGGCGTGTTCGACCATCTCGACGCTGGCCGGCCGACCGGCGCACCGGCCGTGGCGGCGCAGATTGGCGCCGATCCGGCGCAGCTCTACCGGCTAATGCGAGCGCTCGGATCGCTGGATCTGCTCGCCGAAGACGATAGCCGCGGGTTTCGCCTCACCGAGGCGGGGGCGCTGTTGCGCGAGGACCACCCCCACTCGCTGCGGGCGATGGTGCTGCTCGAAGCAGGGCCGCAACATTACGCGATCTGGAAGCACCTCGTGCCGATCCTGCGCGAGGGCGGCGAGGACGGGTGTGAGCGCGAGTTCGGGGCGCGGATCTTTGAATATCTCGGCCGCGACCCCGATTACGCCGCGGTGTTCAACCGGGCGATGACGAGCTATTCGAGCATCCAAACAGAATGGGCCGTGGCCGCTCTCGCCGACGAGGATTTTTCGGCGCTTGCGAGCCTGTGCGACATCGCCGGCGGCTTTGGTCATCTGGCCTGCCGCCTCGCCGCGGCTTACCCGCATCTGGCCGTCACCGGATTGGACCTGCCCGAAGTCGTCGGCGACGCCGAGCGGTTGCTGGCGCCCAGGCTGGGCCTCTCCGACCGCGTCCGCTACATTGGCGGCGACATGTTCCGCCGAGCCCCACCGGCCGACGCCTACACGCTGAAAAATACCCTCCACGACTGGACCGACGAAGAGTGCGTTCGCATTCTCCGCAATCTGCGCCGTGCGGCGACCGGGCCCGGTCGGCTCTATGTGATCGAACACGTCGTTCCCGGCCCGGAGGAGCCGCATTTTGCCAAGCTCTTCGATATCCACATGATGTGCGCCACCGGCGGCCGCGAGCGCACCGCCGGCGAATACGCCGAATTGCTGGCGGCGTCGGGCTGGCGCTACGAAGCGACCCGCCAGGCCGCCGGTGCGCTGCAGAGCGTGGTCGTGGCCGGCGCCGGGTGAGGTAGGCCCGGCAGGATTCGAACCTGCGACTCCACCGTTATGAGCGGCGTGTTCTGACCAGCTGAACTACGGGCCCGCCGACAGCCCGTCAATTATACCCGAGCGGGCGGTGCTTGTCGCGCCGCGCTGCCGCAGGCGCTTGAGCCGGCGGCGGCAATTGTAGCAGTGTGGCGGTCGGTCTTGGTTTGGCTCGGGTCAGGAGGGGTCATGAAAATCGGTTTTGTCGGGCTTGGGATCATGGGGCATCCGATGGCCCTCAACCTGATCAAAGGCGGGCACGAGCTCTATGTTTTTGGCAAAAGGCGGCTGCCGGAGGATGTCCGCGCCGCCGCCGCGGGCGTGTGCGACACCCTGGCCGAGATCGCCGCGCGCGCCGAGGTGGTGATCTTGATGGTGCCCGACACGCCCGATGTCGAGAGCGTGCTGTTCGGCCCCGCGGGCATTGCCGAGGGCCTGTCGCCGGGCAAAACCGTCGTCGATATGAGCTCGATCTCGCCGATCGCGACCAAGCAATTCGCCGCCGAGATCAACAAGAAAGGCTGTGACTATCTCGACGCCCCGGTGTCGGGCGGCGAGGTCGGCGCGCGGGCGGCCTCGCTGACGATCATGGTCGGCGGGCCGGAAGCCGCCTTTGCCAGGGTCAAGCCGCTGTTCGAGCTGATGGGGCAAAACATCACGCTGGTCGGCGGCAATGGCGACGGCCAGACAACCAAAGTCGCCAACCAGATCATTGTCGCGTTGACGATCGAGGCGGTCGGCGAGGCGCTGCTGTTTGCCGCCCGTGCCGGCGCCGATCCGGCCAAGGTGCGGCAGGCGCTGATGGGCGGGTTTGCCTCCTCGCGCATTCTCGAAGTCCATGGCGAGCGCATGATCAAGCGCACTTTCGACCCGGGCTTCCGCATCGAATTGCACCAGAAAGACCTGAACCTCGCCCTGCAGGGCGCGCGGGCGCTCAATCTGTCATTGCCGAACACCGCAACCACCCAGGAATTGTTCAACGCCGCCGCGGCGCTGGGCGGAAGGGGCTGGGACCATTCCGGGTTGGTGCGGGTGCTCGAACACCTGGCCGGCCACCCGGTCGCCCGCGGCTGATCCGGCGCTTGCAGGAATGCAACGGGGGGACCTGGCGAGGCAGGCCCGCCCGCACGCCACGGCTCAGCGCGCCAGACCCGTCGCTCCGGCGGGCACGTCGTAGAAGGCAAGGGTCATCGACACGCTGGTGTAAAAACCCATCAGACAAATGACATCGGTGATGCCCTCGTGGCCGAGCGCCTCGACCGCCCGGTCATAGAGCCCTTTTGGCACCCAGCGCGAATTGGCGAGGCAGTTGGCCATCTCATAGACGACCTGCTCGCGCCGGTCCGAAAATGAGGTCGGCAACACCGAGAGGATGGCCTCGACCTTGTCCGGCGGCAGTCCGGCCGCCCTGCCGGCGCGCTCATGGGCATTGGTTGGATAGACCGAATGCCATTTGCTGTTGATGATGCACACCGCGATCTCGCGCTCACGCTCGGACAGCGAATACCCGGTGCGGAAATAGGCGCCGAGCGGGCCCATGACCTTCGCCAGTTTGGGGTTTTGCACCCAGATCTTGTTCGGGCCGCCGAGCGCGCCACGCGCCTCGATCAGCGATCGATATCCGTCCTGCTGCTCCGGGGTCATCTGCTCGTAGGGGATTTCGGCATAGCGGCCGAAAGTCGGCGACTGGGGCATTTCCGGTTTCCTTGGTGTGGATTGAGCCGCCCATCGTGTCGCGGGCGGCGCCTGCTGTCGACCCACACGCATGCGCAGGCGTCGTCTTCAGGCGACCGGGCGGGCGATCGGCCTATTGCCGCCTCGGGCGGCCGCCGGGCGGTGGCGGCCGCGCGCGTGCCGCGCGAGGGGCTAGCTGCGGCCGTAGCTGTCTTCGAAGCGTACGATATCGTCCTCGCCGAGATAGCTGCCCGACTGGACCTCGATCAGGTGCACCGGGATCTTGCCGGGGTTTTCGAGCCGATGCAGGGTTCCAAGCGGAATATAGGTCGACTGGTCTTCGGTCAGCATCATCTCCTCGTCGCCGCGGCGGATCTTGGCGGTGCCCTGGACGACGATCCAATGCTCGGCGCGGTGATGGTGCATCTGCAACGACAGCTTGCCGCCGGGCTTGACGGTGATGTGCTTGACCTGGACCCGGTGGCCGTTGTGCAGCGAGCGATAGGTGCCCCATGGGCGGTGCACGGTCGGCAGCGCCTCGGCCTCCTCGCGCCCTTCGGCGGCGAGCCGCGCGACGAGGCGGCGCACCTCCTGGGTGCGCTCGCGCGGTGCGAGCATCACCGCATCGGCGGTCGCAACCACGACCAGGTCTTCGATGCCGACCGCCGCCACCAGACCGGTCTCGGAGCGCAGATAGCAGTTGCGCGCGTCCTCGGCGACGACATTGCCGATCAGCGCGTTGCCGGCCGCGTCTTTCTCGCCGAGCTCCCACAGCGCGTCCCACGAGCCGACATCGCTCCAGCCCAAGGCGGCCGGCACCACCGCCGCCCGCGCGGTGTGCTCCATGACCGCGTAGTCGATCGAGTCCGCAGGGCAGCTCTCGAACGCGCTGCGATCAAGACGGATGAAATCATCGTCGCGCCGGGCGGCGGCGAGGGCACGGCTGCAAGCGGCGAGCATGTCGGGGCGCAGCCGCCCGAGCTCGTCGAGAAACATCGCCGCCGAAAACACAAACATGCCGCTGTTCCAGAAATGCTCGCCCGAGGCGAGATAGCCGCGCGCCGTCTCGGGACCCGGTTTCTCGACAAATTCGGCGACGCGAAAGATCCCGGCAATCCCGTCAACCGGCTCGCCGCGCCGGATATAGCCGTAGCCGGTTTCGGGCCGCTCCGGGCGGATGCCGAAGGTGGCCAGCGCGCCGGCGCGGGCGGCGGCGGCAGCGGCTTCGACCGCGGCGGCGAAGGCCTCGCCATCGGCAATGACGTGATCGGAGGGGAGCACCAGCATCAGCGCGTCGGGCTCGCTCTCGGCCAGCATCAGCGCCGCCGTGCAGGCCGCGGGCGCGGTGTTGCGCCCGACCGGTTCGAGCAGCAAGGCGCGCGCCGTCATGCCGATCTCGCGCAGCTGCTCGGCAACGATGAAGCGATGCTCTTCATTGGCGACGAGCAGCGGTGCGGCAAAGCGGGAGGGATCGGTGACCCGCGCCAGGGTTTGCTGCAACAGGCTGCGCTCGCCAAGCAACCGTAAGAGCTGCTTGGGGTAGAGCGTTCGCGACATCGGCCACAATCGTGTGCCCGAGCCGCCGGACAGGATGACCGGATAAAGCATCTTTGTCTGCCCTCCCGCGCAACCATCCGTTTGCGCCCGATCCGCCTCGCGATTGCGCGCTGCCGAGACGATACAACGCAAAGATAGCCAATTTTCCGGCCGCCGAAAACGCAGCCGGCCGATCGGCGCCGCTCGCGCCGCCAGGGTTGACCATGCTGCATTCTTGCCTTGCATAGATCAGCCTAGGTCTAGGCTTGCGAGCGTCATTAAAGTGTGAAGGGCCATCCCCGCGCCCGAAGGCTACCCGATTGGAGGTCAGCGCCATGCAGTATCGCCGCATATCGGCCGATTGCCACCTCGACATGCTCTGGTTGCCGCCCGATCTGTTCACCTCGAACGCGTCGAGCAAACTCCGGCACCTGATGCCCTATGTCGCAGAGAATGCGGACGGGGTGAAGCGCTGGACAGATGTCAACGGCGCCGAGTACGGCCTGTGCGGCGGGGTTGGCGCGACCGGGACACCCTGGGTTCCCGGCAAGCAGCTGCGGGCCGACAAGATGGCCGAGGCCGGGCTGTACGACGATTATTTCAAAAAAGGCTTGCGCCGCCCCGGAGATCCGCATCTGCGGGTCAAGGATATGGACCGCGACGGGGTCGACGCCGAGGTCATCTATGGCATCCTCGCCGCCTGCGCCAAGATGAAGGACCCCGAAGCCGCCGACGAGATGCTGCGCATCTACAACGACTTCATGCACGACTTTACGAGCCATTATCCCGACCGGATGATCGGCCTCGCCTGTCTGCCCTACAGCAATATCGAAGGTACGGCCCGGGAAGTTCGCCGCGTCGCCAAGATGGGCATGAAGGGCGTCGAGCTCAGCTGCTCCTGGCACATGACGCCGATGTGGCACCCGATGTGGGATCCGTTGTGGGAAGCGGTCAACGAAACCCAGTTGCCGCTGCACTTCCACACCTTCCCGGCGACCGACCCGGAATTGCGCAAATCGTTGCAGCCGGACATCGCCCGCCGGATGACCTATAGCGGGTTGTGCCGGTTCCAGATGACGCTGGCCACGATCCTGACCGATCTGATGGGCGCGGCGGTGTTCGAGCGCTTCCCGAACATCCGTGTCGTGTTCGGGGAAAGCGGCATCGGCTGGATCCTCTATGTCATCGACCGCATGGATTTCGAGTACAAGGACCAGTATCAGGATCTCAAGCTCAAGAAGCTGCCGAGCGAGTACTGGCGCAACCAGTGCAAGGCGACGTTCCAATACGATCGCGTCGGCACCAAGCTGATCGAGGATATGGGTGTCGAGACCCTGATGTGGGGTTCGGATTTCCCCCATCCCGACGGGGTGTGGCCGGAATCAAAGAAATACATCGAGGATCAGTTCAGTCACCTGCCGGCCGAGGTCACCTACAAGATGACCTGCGAAAACGCCGGCAAATTCTATGGCCTGATCAACTGAACCTGACCGGTGCGGGTCGCGGCGGGCGAGGCTCGCCGCTGGCCGGCCTCGGTTGCGCCGCTTGCGGCAGGTGTGAAGAGGGACGGCGCCAAGCGTCGTCCCTTTTTCGCGCTCAAGGCGGCGAGGGTTGCCCCTGCGCCCGCTCGCGTTAAGCTTGCGGCGCATCAATGGCGAGGTTGAAGCCGGGACGCCTCGGCTTTGTCAAGCAATCGTCAAAAGAAAATGGCCGGAACCAAGGTTCCGGCCAAGTTTGAACAGGGAGGCTTCACGTCTGGGAGACGTAAGGGTCCGAAGACCCTCTTCCCGGGCATGACCCGGGAACCCGGATCGGCGGTAAATCCGCCAAAAACTGCATGTCGCGCATCGATCGCGTGGGCAGAATATGGCTGATCAAGGCCGCTGCTACCACTGGGGATTTCTTCTGGCACGTCTGCAAAAAGCGCAATCCTCTCCTAATGCGAAGCTGGACTTTGCAATGCCAGCGATTGGCCCTCGCCTGGAGAAGGCTGCGGAGCCGTTCGCCCGCCGCGCCGGGCGCGCCAAAAGGCCTGCCGTTCTTGGAAGCCGTAGGCAACAGCGGCTGCCCGCCACGGTCAGCGGCGACCCGCCGATCGCCGCTCGGCCGTGTAAAACGGCGGCGCGGCTGTCGCGGATTAGCCGAGGCGGCTTTCGGCGACTTTGCGCAGCAGAAAATCGCGAAACACACTGATCCGCTTCGAGGTGCGCAACTCCTCGGGGTAGACAAAATACGCCTCGACCGGCGGACCGGTCAGCTCCGGCAGAACCCGCACCAGCTCGGGATGATCGACCGCCATGAAATCGGAGAGCGCAGCGATGCCGAGCCCGGTCAG
>JAJPIH010000389.1 GCA_021324875.1 Alphaproteobacteria bacterium | reverse complement strand
CGTACCGAAGCCGGGGAGACGGCCCGGGACGACGGGTGGCTGGGGCTGGCCGCCGGCGGCAACGCGGCGCTCGCCGCCATCTGGAGCGTCGAGGACGACCCGCTCTACGTCCCGCTGGGCGCCGCCGCAACGGCGTTGACCCGCCATGCGCATCTTCATCGACACGGACGCGGCGCCCCGCATCTGCATTGGCACGATCACTCCGCGCCGACGGCGCATCCGGTGCTTGCCGCATTCGCCGCCGATCCGCCGTTCCACCGGCACCGCCATAAGACGACCGCGCGCACCGCCCTGCTGTTGATCCTCGGCTCCTCGCCGATGGTCGAGGGCATTCCGGCCTTCTTCGCCGCCGGGAAATACGGCGCCGGTTTGGTTGCGGCGATGGCGGCAATCTTTGCCGCGAGCACGATCGCCACCTATGTCGCGCTGTGCACCGGCTCGGGGGCGGGCCTTCAAGCCTTGCGGCTCGGCCGGCTCGAACGCTATGGCGAGGTGCTGAGCGGGGCGGTCATCGCGGCGGCGGGGGTGATTTTCGGGCTGTGGCCGGGGTTCTAGCGGGCATTGCGGGCCGGTGACGAAACCGGCGCGCGGCCGCCGGTTCGCAAATGCTCGCGGATATAGCTGTCGACATGGCCGCTGACCGCATCGAGATGATCGCTGAAATAGTGGTCGGCGCCGGGGATCTTGCGAAAATCGATCTTGATGTCGCGCTGATGCGACAGCTTGGTGACGAGCTTTTGCACCGCGTCGACCGGAACCACGGTGTCCTGCTCGCCTTGAACGATCAGGCCCGCGGAAGGGCAGGGCGCGAGAAACGTGAAATCGTACATATTTGCCGGGGGTGCGACGGCGATGAAGCTCTCGATCTCCGGCCGCCGCATCAGCAATTGCATGCCGATCCAGGCGCCGAATGAGAAGCCCGCCACCCAGCATGCCCCGGCATTCGGGTTGTAAGTCTGCAGCCAGTCGAGGGCGGCGGCAGCGTCGGACAGTTCGCCCTCGCCCCGGTCGAAACTGCCCTGGCTGCGTCCGACCCCGCGAAAATTGAAGCGTAGGGTCGAGAAGCCGTGGCGGACAAAGATCTGGTAGAGCGCGTAGACCAGCTTGTTGTTCATCGTTCCGCCGTGCTGGGGGTGCGGGTGCAGCACCAGAGCCAAGCGCGATTGCGGTCCGCGCCCGTGGTAATAGCGCGCTTCGATGCGGCCTTCGGGCCCGTTTATGATTACCTCAGGCATGGTGGTTCCAATCAAATCCGAGCACCAGGGTCGGCGATCGGGGGTCGGCTCGGTTTCGCGGATGCCCGCATTTCTTGATCATTTTTGTCGGACAATTATATGCTCGCCAGAGCCTCCGCGCAGCGGATGCCGGCGATCGGCGGCGACGGGTATTAATATAGTGACGACGATGTTTTGGAAGAACCTGCGCGAGGAAATCGATGCCACCCTGGCCCGCGACCCGGCGGCGCGCTCGCGGCTTGAGGTCGTGCTGTGCTATCCGGGGTTTCACGCGCTGATCTTCCACCGCCTCGCCCACTGGCTGTGGCAGCGCGGCTGGCTTCTCGCCGGGCGGTTTGTGTCGCATCTCGGCCGGGTTCTGACCGGGATCGAAATTCATCCCGGCGCGCGCATCGGCCGGCGCCTGTTCATCGATCACGGCATGGGGGTGGTGATCGGTGAGACGGCCGAGATCGGCGATGATTGCACTCTCTATCACGGCGTCACCCTTGGCGGCCGGCTGCCGCGGCGCGGCGAGTTCGGCCAGAAGCGCCATCCTACCCTGGGCAACAACGTCATCGTCGGCTCCGGCGCGCAGATCCTCGGGCCGTTCCGGGTCGGTGACGGCGCGCGCATCGGTTCGGGCGCCGTCGTGATCAACGAGGTTCCGGACGGCGTCACGATGGTCGGTCCGCCGGCCCGGGCCATTCCCCGCCGCGGCGCCGCCGAGGATAAGGAACCGGCATTTCTGCCCTACGGGATCCCGGGTGACATCCCCGATCCGATCGCGCGGGCGCTCAACGGTCTGCTCGACGAGGTGACCAGGCTGCGCGCCCGCGTCGCCGAACGCGAAAAGGGCGGCGTGACGCTCGCCGCGCCGGGCAACGGCGCCGACAACCATACGCCGGCGAGCCTGCTGGGTGGGGAGCGGCGGTGAGACTGAGCACCAAAGGGCGGTACGCGGTGATGGCGATGGTCGATCTCGCCCAGCACGGCGCAGAGCGGCCGGTGACGCTGGCCGAGATCGCCGAACGCCAGGAATTGTCGCTGTCCTATCTCGAACAGCTGTTCGCGCTGCTGCGCAAGAGCGGCCTGGTCAAGAGCGTGCGGGGGCCGGGCGGCGGCTATCTGCTCGGTTGTGACCGCCGCGATATTCGCATTGCCGATGTGATCCTGGCCGTCGATGAGCCGATCCGCGCGACCCGCTGCGCACCCGGCGCCCCGGTCGGCTGCCGCGGCAACAAGACCCGATGCATGACCCACGATTTGTGGGAAGAGCTCGGCAATCAGATCCACCTGTATTTGAGTTCGGTGTCGCTCGCCGATGTCTGCGAGCGTCGCATTCTGGGAACCAGCGGTCGGCTTCATTGCGTCAGTCGCGACCTCGCCGATGCCGTGTCGGGGGACCGATGAGCCGGGGCTCGCGGTTGCGGCGCGAAGCCTATCTCGACTGGAACGCGACCGCGCCGCTGCGGCCGCAAGCCCGGGCGGCGATCACCGCGGCGATTGCGGCATGCGGGAACCCGTCTTCAGTGCATCGCTGGGGCCGCGCTGCGCGGCGGCGGGTCGAGGAGAGCCGCAAAAGCGTGGCACGCTTGGTCGGTGCGGCGCCGGAAAACGTCGTTTTTGTCAGCGGCGGGACTGAAGCCAATCACCTCGCTCTGTTGGGCGCCGGCCGGCGGCGGGTATTGGTCTCGGCGGTCGAACATAATT
>JAJPIH010000239.1 GCA_021324875.1 Alphaproteobacteria bacterium | reverse complement strand
TCGACGATCTCGGGCAGCAACAGGGTCTGCCGGGCGACCCCGCGATCGGCGAGGGCGTGTTTGAGCCGCTCATGGGTCAGCCGCTCATGCGCGGCGTGCTGGTCGACAAGCACGATCCCGCTCGCGGTCTCGGCCAGGATGTAGGTGCCGTGGAGCTGCGCGCGCGCGGCGCCAAGCGGCGCCCGCTCCGGATCGGGCAGCGCCGCGGGCGGCGGATCGCTCGGGGTGTCGCGCCCGGCGTCCGATGCCGCAGCCGGGGCGAGATAAGCGTTGCCGGCTTCGGCGAGCGCCAAACCGGGAGCCGGCGCGGTGCGAAACGGCAGGCCGGGCCCGGCGGCGGGCAACGCGGCCGCACCCGGACGGAACGCGGCGAGGGCCGCATCGGCAACGGTCGTGGCGGCGCGGTGGCCGGCGGCGGCGAGCGCGGCGCGCAGCGCCCCGATGATCAGCCCGCGCACCAGGGCCGCGTCGCGAAACCGGACTTCGGCCTTGGCCGGATGCACATTGACGTCGATCTCCGCCGCCGGACCGTCGAGGAACAGCGCCACGATCGGGTGGCGGTCGCGCGCGAGCAGGTCCTGATAGGCGGCGCGGACGGCGCCGGCGAGCATTTTGTCGCGCACCGGCCGGCCGTTGACGACAAGATATTGGTCGCGCGGCAATGCCCGGTTCAGGGTCGGCAGAGCAGCGAGGCCGCTCAGCCTGAACCCGCCGCGCTCGGCGTCGATCGGCAAGGCGTTGTCGGCAAAATCACGGCCGAGCAGAGCCCCAATCCGCGCCGTCCGATCGGCGGCCGCCGGCAGCCGCAGCAGCGCGCGCTCGTCGTCGCCGATCACCACAAAGGCGATTTGCGGATAGGCCATCGCCAGCCGCCGCACCGTATCGACCGCCATGTCGCGCTCGGTGCGCGGCGATTTCAGGAATTTGAGCCGCGCCGGCGTGGCGAAAAACAGCTCGTGCACCTCGACCCGGGTGCCACAGGGCGCCGCGGTTGGGGCGGGGGCGCTTTTGCGGCCGGCCTCGACGGCGATCTCCCAGGCGCTGTCCGCCGCCGGCGGGCGCGAGACGAGGCGCAGCCGGCTGACCGCGCCGATCGAAGGCAGCGCCTCGCCGCGAAACCCGAGCTGGGTGATATGGGCCAGATCGTCGTCGGGCAGCTTCGAGGTGCAGTGCCGCTCGACCGCGAGCGACAGTTCCTGAGCGCTCATGCCGAGGCCGTCATCGACGACGACGATCAACGCCTGGCCACCTTGGTGCAGGCGAACCTCGATCCGCCGGGCCTCGGCGTCGATCGCGTTTTCGACCAGCTCCTTGACCGCCGCGGCCGGCCGTTCGATGACCTCGCCGGCGGCGATGCGGTTGACCAGAACCGGCGGCAATTGGCGGATCGGCATATGCCGATTGTATCCGATCGGAGCCGGGCAGGACCATGCCGGCGAATGTCCCGCCCCGCGCCCGCACCATCACCGGGCTCGCAAAGCGGTTTGACAAATTCCTGTCGAATCGGCTCTTTGCTGTCGGCGGCGGCCGTCGCTTCCCCAGGACAGCGCCGGCCAGCTGCCCGAGGCGCAAGCGAGGAAATCCGAGTGGCGACCAGCGACAAAGGGGGCGGCGGCCGGTGTCCGCCCGACGAGATCGACTATCTCGCCCGCGCCTGCGCGCTCGCCCCACGGATTGCCGCGGCGGCCGACGCCATCGAAGCCCAGCGCGAATTGCCGCGGGAATTGCGCACCGCTTTGATCGAAGCGGGCTTTTATCGCCTGCTGCTGCCCCTCTCGCTGGGCGGCGCGGAACTCCTCCCCGCCGCTTTTGTGCGGGTCATCGAGACCATCGCCAAGGCCGACGCCAGTACGGCGTGGTCGCTCAACCAGGCCTCCGGCTGTTCGATGACCGCGGCCTAGCTCGACCCCGAGACCGCGCGCGAGGTTTTTGGCCGACCCGACGGGATCCTTGCCTGGGGTCCGGGCCCGGGCGAGGCGCGGGTCGTGGACGGCGGCTACCGGGTCACCGCGAGCTTTGCCTTTGCCAGCGGCAGCCACGAGGCAAGCTGGCTTGGCGCTCATCTGCCGGTTATCGAGCGTGACGGCCGGCCACGCCTGCAGGCCGATGGCGCTGCGGCCATATACACCTTCCTGTTTCCAAAAGCCGCGGCGCGGATGACCGATATCTGGCATGTCGTCGGTCTCAAGGGCACCGGCAGCGACCAATATTCGGTCAGCGACCTGTTTGTGCCGGCGCGCTTTTGCGTCGCCCGCGACGCCGGCGCTGCGCGCCACGAGACGGGACTGCTCTACCGTTTCACGAGCTTGCAGCTTTACGCCTCGGGCTTTGCCGGGGTGGCGATGGGCATCGCCCGCGGCGCCCTCGACGCCTTGATCGAACTGGCGCGCGACAAGGTCCCGCGCGGCGCCCGGCGAACCTTGCGCGACAACCATGTCGTTCAGGCGCAAGTCGCGCAGGCCGAGGCCAAACTCGGCGCGGCACGCAGCTTTTTATTGCGCTCGCTGGCGGCGATCACCGATGCGGTGGCGCGCAGCGGCGAGCTTACCCTCGACCAGCGCATGACGATCCGGCTGGCGGCGACCTTTGCGATCCACGAGGCGCGCGACGTCGTCGACCTCGTCTATCACGCCGCCGGCGCGACCGCGGTCTTTGCCGCCAACCCGTTCGAGCGCCGTTTTCGCGACATTCACACCGTCACCCAGCAACTCCAAGGGCGGCAGGAGCATTACCAGACCGTCGGCCAATACCGGCTCGGTCTCGAACCCGATCTGATGTGGCTGTAACCGGCGCGGCGGCATGACCGGCTGGTTGCGCCGCCGCTCTCCCCGGTCGGTCGAGGCTATTGGGCGGCACTTGCGGTCTTCTGGCGCATCAAATTCAACAGGCCCTGCACCTGGCCGCCATGGCGCTGGATCACCGAAGCGAATTCCGAGCGCTGGGTTATCAACATGCTAACGCCGTCGACAATGACGTCGGTGATCTTGTAAGCGCCGTCGTCGTTAACCAGCCGCCAATCGACCTTGAGCGGCTGCGGCGCGCCCGGCGTGATGACGTCGGTGGAGACGAGGGTGGCATCGCCGTCGGTGCGGGTGCCGGTGATCTTGAACTGCTCGCCCTCAAAATCCGACAACCGAGCGGTGTAAACGTAGACGACATAATCGTCGAACAGTTTCAGAAATTCCTTTTGTTCCTCCGGCGTCGCCGTCCGCCAATAACGGCCAAGTACAAACCGGGCGATACCCGGCGAGTCAAAATCCTTATGGAACAATTCGCGGAACCGCGCCTGGCGCTCGGCAACCGGCCTCTTCTTGTTCAGCAGATCGAGCGCCTGGCTCCAGAGTTCGTTCATGAAGGTATAGGCGTTCGAATTTGCCACATCGGGCGCCGCCGCGGCCGGCCCTGCCGCCATCGCAAGCGGCAACAAGATCACCAGCAAAACGCGGCCCAACAAGACTGAGCGCCGCGCTCGACCGCCGACCCCCGCGATAACATCCCGGGAATATAAAGAAGCCATGATCTCGCCTGTCCCCTTGGCTTTGGCTCGGTCAAACTTAATAGCGCGAGGGTCGGCCGCTGACAACCGCCTGCGATGGCCCGCGCACCGGTCCCCTTGATCGTCGCAGCATTCTTGGCCCGGCACGCTTTATGTCTGGGGTTTGGCGATCGCTGCGGCCGGCCGCACGCCGGCCGGCATTGCTGGGCGGCGCCCTCAGCCGCCGAAAAACCCGTCCAAGACCCGTTCCGCGGTCGTCGGCGGGTTCTGCTGCAACAATGCCGTGTCGGTGGTAACGACGACCACTCCGGCCATCGGTCCTGCAAAACCGCCGGTACCGGCTCGCTTGACCGGCTGCACAAGCTTGTTGAAGGTCGGCTTTAGCTGGGCATGCACCGAGCAATAATAGAACTTAAACCCCGGGTGATTGAAACTCACAGAATAAGTTGAAATGGCGTCTGTCGGTCCTTTTGTTCCTGATATGGTGCCAATTTTATTGGGCAGTGGCGAACCTGTTCTCGGGTCATAAAAGACCACCGTATGGGCGTCGGTGTCTTGATTGACAAACACGACTTTTTGACCGGGGAGAACCGCAACCACCGGTTCGAGGAAATAGTTTCCGCCGTTCATATGCGCATAAACCGGCGGCGGCGACGCCGCCCATCCGGCGGTCGGAAGCATCCCAGCCAAGACAACGATGACCGTAACGATAGAGCGCGACACGGAACTCCCTCCCGGCAAAAATTCCTGTACGTCCGGAAATGATGTTGGCGGCCTTATCGGCCGGTTCGGGCGGCGTTACAAGTGGCCCCGCGCAATCGCGCAGATTGCGCCGGCGCGGGCGGCGAGAGCGGCGGGCGCATCGCCTCGTCTACCGGAATCGGGCATTCTTTGCCCGACATCCCTCGCCCACTTGGCGAAGACCCTCGGGTCGCCTACATCCGACCCGCCGGCCTCGGTTGGCATCAGAGAAAGAGGGGGCGCAACAGATGTGGCCGTTTATGCGCGACAAGATGACGATCCCGCGGCCCGAGGAATGCCTGCCCGGGCGGGCCGAACCGATGCCGATACCGGAACGACATTTCGTCAACCGCAACGCGCTGGCCGGCCCCTACCCCGCCGGCTTTGAGAAGGCGCTGTTTGCGATGGGTTGCTTTTGGGGTGCCGAGCGCGTGTTCTGGCAGGCGCCCGGGGTGTGGGTCACCGCGGTCGGCTATGCCGGCGGCACGACCCCGAACCCGACCTATGAAGAGGTCTGCAGCGGCCGCACCGGCCATGCCGAGGTGGTGCTTGTCGTGTACGACCCGCAGGCGACGAGCTACGAGGCGCTGCTCAAACTGTTCTGGGAAAGTCACGATCCGACCCAGGGCATGCGTCAGGGCAACGATTGGGGCACGCAATACCGTTCGGCAATCTACACCTTTTCCGAGGCGCAGCGCCGCGCCGCCGAAGCCTCACGCGCGGCGTTCCAGCCGCAGCTCGAGCGCGCCGGATACGGGCCAATCACAACCGAAATTGCCGACGCCCCGCCCTTTTATTTCGCCGAGGATTACCACCAGCAATATCTGGCCAAAAACCCGCATGGCTATTGCGGGCTCGGCCGCACCGGTGTCGCCTGCCCTGTGCCGACCAAGGCGGTCGCCGATTGACCGCGGGCCGCATGGCGCCGCCCTTCTGACCCAGACGGGCTCTGTTCCGTCGATGCCGATCGCGGCCGCGGCGCCGCGCGGCGTCAGCCGCGCCAGAACGGCCGCGCCTTGTTGAGCCGGCGCAACCGCCGACGCAGCCTGTCCTCGCCGGCCACGAGCCGGCTCTGATGCGCGGCGAGCAGCTGTGCTCCGGCATTGGCGATCGCCACGCCAAACGCCGCCGATCGACCGAGCTCGATCACCAGTCGATAGGCGACGTGCACGTCGTTGGCATAGCCGAGCGCATCCTGGGCCCGCTTGAGACGCGCGACATACGGTCGGCTTCTGCCCGGATCGTAAAGGCTGTCGAGGAGCTCGACCGCATAGCGCAGTTTTTTGACGGCGATTCTGAGGCGATGCCGAGCCGGCGCCGACAGGCGGCGAAAATGGCGGCTGCGCTTTCTGACCGATTGCCGGCGCCGGTCGAGCACCGCCGCCGCCAGGGCGCCAATCGCAACATCCAATTCCGGCGCCGGAGGCGGTGCGGCGCGGCGCCATTCGCAGGCCTCGAACCAGCGCAGCAAACGCAAGACGCAGGCGGTGTATTCCGGCGACCGGATGGCCTCGGCAACCCGGCGATGGGCCGCCGCCCGAGCGCCTTGCGCGGCGGCGCCGAGATCGGACCAGTCCGGTTCGTCCGGCGTTTGCTCGCGCATCGGCGGCAGCAATTCGGTGACAAACACGTCGAGATTGCGCGCCGGCCCCAGCGGGGCGTTGAGTTGCTTGATCGCGGTCACCGCCCGGCGGCGCTCGGCTTCGGGCAGGTTTGCTTTGACCACGGACAGGATCGAGCGCAATCGGCGCAGCGCAACCCGCATCTGATGGATGCCTTCGGCGTCGCCGTCGAGGGCCAAGGGCGCGGCGCGCAGGAAATGCACAAGACAGGCGCGGCCGATCCGCTGCAGCACCGCATCGATCGTCATCTCGGGGCTGAGCACGACCGGTTCGGCGGCGGGCACTTCATCGGGCCGGGGCCCGAGTGCAAGCTGGTAGCCGCGCTCCGCCTTGCTGCGCAATTCGAGGCGGAACGGTGCTGCCGCCAGCAGATCGAGGGCGAGATCGCACAAAGAAGCCGGTTCGCCTTGTTTGAGCTCGAGTTCGATTTCGGCGACAGGTTCGCTGCGCTGGTCGGGGGTGCGAATGACGCCGCGATCGATCGCGGCCTCGATGCACGTGCCCGCGACCGGCGCGATTTCGACGGCCAACCGCTCGATCTCGGTCACAAACAGCGGCCGTAATTCCGCCGCCAGTTGCGGCGGGATGCGCGCGCCGCTTTCACCGGCGTGAACATCGGGCGCGTTGCCCGCGACCGCGTCTTCCCATTCGCCGCGCGCCAGCGGGCTCGCTGCGCCGTCAACCCCGTCGCTTTTGACCGTCTGGACAAATTGCCCGGATCGCTCGCGCACCCGCAACACCAGCCCCGCCCGACGCAATCCGCGATCGGGCGTATCAAAATAGGTGGAGACGAGCCGCTGCGGGACCGCCGCTTGAGCCGGCCCCCGCGCCATGATCGCTCGCGCCAACTCGTCCAATTGCGCCGTCTCGGCGACGAGTTTCAGCTCCACTTCGCGCGAAATAAGGGCCTCCCCACCGGCGGCGACGGGCAGAGGCGGCGCCCGGCCCGATCCGACCAACAGCCGGCTTGGCTCAGGAGCATCGCTCTTTGCGTATTTTGCCTGAGCATCGCGACCGGCGCGAATCTCTGCTACAGCCTGCGGCAAATACAATCACGCCGACCGCCTAATGGGTCGGCCGGCAAGATGCACCAATGGCTTGTGGGACGGGAACGTGGCGGAGAACGGGAAAGCGAGCGGTATGACGTTTCGTCCGCGCCGGCTGCGGGGTGCCGTCGGGCTTGCCGCCAAAGGCGAGGGCGCCCGCCTGCTGTTCGCACCTCCCGATCCCCGCGCCTGGCTGATCGACGCTCCCGATTTTTGGCGGCTGTGGGTCGTCGGGCTCGTCGTTTTTGCGGTGCGCTGGCTGGAGATGGTTGCGGTTGCGGTATTTGCCTATCAGCACACCGGCTCGCCCTTTGTCGTCGCGGCGTTGACGATGCTGCGCATGCTGCCGATGGCGCTGTTCGGCGCCGTGATCGGCGCACTCGCCGAACGCTGCGAGCGGCGCATCGCTCTGCTCTGGGTCGTGCTGTCGATGGCATTGACATCGCTGACCCTCGCGATCCTGGCCTGGACCGGGGCGCTGGCGGTCTGGCACCTGGCGGTCGCGGCGTTTTGCAACGGCATCGGCT
>JAJPIH010000003.1 GCA_021324875.1 Alphaproteobacteria bacterium | reverse complement strand
GGCCGAGATGGCGCTGTCGCTGCTCGACAAGCTCGATCTGCCGCCGCGGGCGCGCGCCGAGCGGGTTCGTCTCGGCGCCGTGCTCGACGGTCTCAAGGAAGCCGCGCCGGGTCTCAAAGTGACCGTCGATCCGGTCGAAAACCGCGGCTTCGAGTACCATACCGGGATCAGTTTCACCTTTTTCGGGGGGGCGGCGCCGACCGGGTCCAGCGGCGAATTGGGCCGCGGCGGCCGCTATGAGGCGGGCGACGCCGGCGCCCCCGAGCCGGCCACCGGCTTTACCCTTTACACCGACACGATCCTGCGCACGCTGCCGGCGCCGCTGCCGCAGCGCCGGCTGCTGCTGCCCTTGGCGGTGCCGCGCCATCTTGCCGACGCGCTTCGCGCCGAGGGTTGGACCACGGTTGCGGCGCTTGATCCGGCCGCGGATTGGCGCGCCGAGGCGCGGCGGCTCGGCTGCTCGCATGTGCTCGAAAACGGAGCGCCGCGCCCGCTCGACTGAGGAGACCCCGGATGGCCAACGTCGCCGTCGTCGGTGCCCAATGGGGCGATGAAGGCAAAGGCAAGATCGTCGACTGGCTGTCGGAGCGCGCCGATGTCGTGGTGCGCTTTCAGGGCGGTCACAATGCCGGCCACACCGTCGTGATCGGCAATGTCGAATACAAGCTGAGCCTGTTGCCCTCGGGGGTGGTACGGCCGGGCAAATTGTCGATCATCGGCAATGGCGTGGTCGTCGATCCGTGGGCATTGGTCGACGAGATCGCGGCGATCCGCAAACAGGGGATCGACGTCACCCCGGAAAACCTCAAACTCGCAGACAATGCGGCGTTGATCCTGCCCTCGCACGGCGCCCTCGACCGCGCCCGCGAAGCGCGCAGCGGTGCCGCGCGGATCGGCACCACCGGTCGCGGCATTGGTCCTGCCTATGAGGACAAGGTCGGGCGCCGGGCCTTGCGGGTGTGCGACCTCGCCGACCCAAACGCGCTCGAAGGGCGATTGGAAGCGCTGTTGTTGCATCACAACGCGCTGTTGCGGGGGCTCGACGAGCCGGAAATCGACCGGCGCGCGCTGCTCGCCGAATTGCGTGCGATCGCCCCCCAGATCCTGCCCTATGCCGAACCGGTGTGGCGCCGGCTCGACGCCGCCCGCCGCGAGGGCCGGCGCATCCTGTTCGAGGGCGCGCAGGGGGCGATGCTCGACGTCGACCACGGCACCTATCCCTTTGTCACCTCGTCGAACGCCGTCGCCGGCCAGGCCGCGGCCGGTTCCGGCATCGCGGCGCGCGCCATCGGCTATGTGCTCGGCATCACCAAAGCCTACACGACGCGGGTCGGGGCGGGACCCTTTCCGACCGAATTGTCCGACGAAATCGGCCGCACGCTCGGGGAGCGCGGGCGCGAATTTGGCGTCGTCACCGGTCGTCCGCGGCGCTGCGGCTGGTTTGACGCGGTGATGGTGCGACAGGCGGTCCGCCTCGGCGGGATTGACGGCATCGCGCTGACCAAGCTCGTTGTGCTCGACGGTTTGGACGAGATCAAGATCTGCACCGCCTACCGCCGCGGCGCCACAAATTATGACTATCTGCCGAGCGGCACCTCCGCCCAGGCCGAGATCGAACCGGTCTATGAGAGCGCCCAGGGGTGGCGGGAGACGACCCGCGGCGCGCGCTCATGGGCCGATCTCCCGGCGACCGCGATCAAATATATCCGGCGGCTCGAAGAGCTGATCGGCGCGCCGGTGGCGCTGCTCTCGACCAGCCCCGAGCGCGAGGACACCGTGCTCGTCCGCGATCCTTTCGCCGATTAGCGGGGCGGCGCCTAACTAGCGCGCGCTCGCCGCCGCGCCTAGGATGGGGCCGTCAACCGGTTTGCGATGAGGCGCGAGGATGAGCGGTTTGGGATTGCCGATGGCGGACCGCCCCGAGGAAATCGGGCTGTCGCCGGAACGGCTCGAACGGATCCGCAGGGTGTTGCGGCGCGATGTCGAGCGCCGGGTGATCCCGGGCGCGGTCATGGTCATCGCGCGCGGCGGCCGCATCGGCTTTGCCGAGGCGTGCGGCTACCGTGACCGCGAGGCGGGCGCGCCGATGACCATGGACGCCATCTTCCGGGTGGCGTCGATGACCAAGCCGGTCACCTCGGTCGCGGCGATGATGCTGGCCGAACAGGGCGAATTGCAAATCTCCGCGCCCGTCGCCGAATATCTTCCGGAACTCAAGGAGCGCACGGTCGGCGTCGAGCGCGTGCGGGCGCGGCGGACGATGACGGTCCAGGATTTGTTGCGCCACACCTCGGGTCTGACCTACGCCGCCTTTGGCGACACGCCGGTGCAGATGATCTGGCGCCAGGCCGATCTGATGAACGAAAACCAGACCAATGCCGAGCTGGTCGCCAAGCTCGCCGCCCTACCGTTGATGTTCGAGCCCGGCACGACCTGGGAATACAGCATGTCGACCGACGTGCTGGGGCGGGTCGTCGAGGTTGTGGCGGGCAAGTCGCTGGCCGATGTCTTTGCCGAGCGCATCACCGGGCCGCTCGGCATGGAAGATACAGGGTTCGCCGCGACCGGTGAGAAGGCGGCGCGAGTGGCCGAGCCGCAGGCCGATGCCAGCGGGGCGCGGCCGCCGATGCGCAACGTCAAGGAGGCCGTACGCTGGCATTCGGGCGGCGGCGGAGCGGTGTCGACCGCGCCCGATTACCTGCGGTTCTGCCAGATGCTGCTGAACGGCGGCGAACTCGACGGGGTGCGCCTCCTGGCG
>JAJPIH010000301.1 GCA_021324875.1 Alphaproteobacteria bacterium | reverse complement strand
CTATGTCGGCACGGTCGCCGCCAAGGCCGGGCTGTCGGCGCCCTATTATTCGGCGATCGCCGGGCTGCTCGGTACCGGGGTGGCGATCTTCGGCTTTATTGCGCTGGGCTTTCTCGCCGACGGCATTGGCCGCAAACCGACCGCGATGCTTTATTACGCGATGTGCCTCGTACTGACCCCGGTCGTCTATCTGTGGGCCAAAGGCATGGCGCCGTTGCTGGCCGCGGTTACCGTGTTCGGTTTCTTTACCGGCGGGATCTGGGCATGGGCGCCGATATGGCTGCCGGAATTGTTCCCGACCCGGATGCGCGGCACCGCCGTCGCCTTCTGCTTTAACGCGCCGCGCTGGATCTCGTGCATCGGGCCGCTGGTCGCCGGGACGTTAATCGTAGCGCTCGGCGGTTACGGCCGCGCGGCGACGATCGTCGGGCTGTTTTTCGTCCTCGGCGTGATCGCCGCGCCGTTTCTGCCCGAGACCAAAGGCAAGCCGCTGCCCCACGGGCTCTGGGAAGGGCGCCCTACGGCATAGGCAATCTGCGCACCATGACCGTGCCGGTCAGAAAATCGTGGAGAGTCCGCCGGCGACGGTTGAACAGCGTCGCCAGCAGCACCAGCGAACCGGTCATCGCGACGGAGACATAGAACAACACCGTCGTGACCAGCGCCTGGGCAAAGCTCGGTCGTTCGCCGCTCAGGGTCCGCAATTCGAGATCGAAGCAGCGCATGCCGAAGGTTGCCGAGCGCGGCCCGCTCAACAGCAGCGTGTGGTAGGCGAGGGGGATCAGGCTGAACAACAGCCACAGCAGCGGCCCCAACAGGCCAAAGCTCAGCAGCCACAACACCGCGAATAAGAGCCACACGCCGATGGCGATCACGCCGATGAATACCAGGTCCAACAGATAGGCGCAGACCCTGCGCCACAGCACGCCTTCGTAAAGCTCGGGAAAATCGGCTGGCTCGGGCAGGTCGAGACGGTCGTTGTCCCGATAGAATTCATATCCGGCGGTCAAAGCTCGGCTCCCAATCACAGCGGGTTCGGCTCAATGTGGGGAGAGCCGGGATCGCCACCAAGCGCCCGCTCGATCGCCGCGCGTGGTAGGCTGCGCCGCCGAAGACGGCAACCATCGCCTCAGCAGGTGTGCCCATGCCCGCTTATGTCATCGCCGAAGTGAATGTGACCAATCCCGCCGGTTACGAGCCCTACCGCCCGCTCGCCGGCGCCAGCATCGCGCGCTATGGCGGCCGCTTTCTGGTCCGCGGCGGCGGCGCCGCCCGGCTCGAGGGTGAGACCGACCCGGCGCGGATCGTGGTCATCGAATTTCCCGATATCGAGACCGCCCGCCGCTGGTATTACTCCGAGGAATATCAAGCCGCGCTCAAGATCAGGCAGGCCAATTCGACCGCCCGCGTGCTGCTCGTCGAGGGTGCGGGCTGAGCCGGCCGCATCGTCCCGGGCGCGCCCCGCCTCGGCTGCAGGCGCTTTTTGCCGCGCCCCCATCGCCGGGCTGATGGCGTCGCCGAAAAGCCGCCATTGCGGTATAGGGCGGGACCATGGCTAAGCGCGTGCGGAGAGGTCGGGGGGATTGGCGCAATGGCCGGGCGTCAGCCGCCGCGGCCCGGCGCCGCTGCATCGCGCGGGCCGGACGATGAGCGCTCCGGCCGCGTCGCTGCCGCGGGTTCGCGACCGCTTTTTGGGCTGGCCGATCTCGCCATTGACGCGTCGGCGGCTCGATGCGTTTTGCGCCAACCGGCGCGGCTTCTGGTCGTTGTGGATTTTTCTGGCGCTGTTTGTGACCTCGCTGTTCGCCGAATTCATCGCCAACGACCGGCCGATCGTGATCCATTTCGACGGCGGCTGGTATTTTCCGATCTTTCGCAATTATCCCGAAACCGCATTTGGCGGAGTTTTTCCCACTGCCGCCGATTACCGCGACCCCGAGGTGAAACAGCTGATCAATGCCAAGGGCTGGATGATCTGGCCGCCAATCCCGTTCAGCTACAACACGATCAATTACAACCTCCCCAGCCCGGCGCCCTCGCCGCCGTCACGGGTCGATTGGCTGGGCACCGACGAAGAGGGTCGCGACGTGCTCGCCCGGCTCATCTATGGGTTTCGCATCTCGGTGCTGTTCGGGCTCAGCCTGACATTGGCTTCTTCCGTCATCGGCGTCGCCGCCGGCGCCGTCCAGGGTTATTTCGGCGGGCTGGTCGATCTCGGCTTCCAGCGGTTTATCGAGATCTGGTCGGGGCTCCCGGTATTGTACTTACTGATTATCATGGCGAGTTTTGTCGAGCCCAATTTCTGGTGGCTGCTGGGGTTGATGTTGCTGTTCTCATGGATGGCCCTGGTCGACGTTGTGCGCGCCGAATTTCTGCGGGCGCGGAATTTCGATTATGTCCGCGCCGCACGCGCCTTGGGCGTGCCCGATCTCACGATCATCCGGCGGCATCTGTTGCCCAATGCGACCGTGGCGACGATCACGTTTCTGCCGTTCATCTTGAACGGGTCGATCACGACCCTGACCTCGCTCGATTTTCTCGGTTTCGGATTGCCGCCGGGGTCGCCTTCGCTCGGCGAGTTGCTGGCCGAGGGCAAGGCCAATCTGCAGGCGCCGTGGCTCGGGCTGACCGCGTTTTTTGTTCTCGCGTTGATGCTGAGCCTGTTGGTCTTTGTCGGCGAGGCGGTGCGCGACGCGTTCGACCCGCGCAAGGTGGCGGTGTGAAGGGCGGCGTCGGGAGAGAGCGGGCAAACGCGCGCGAACCGGGCTCCGAGCCGCAGGGCTGTCGGGATTGGCGCCGCCTGTCCGGTCGGCATGACGAGGGCGTGCTTGGCCTCGGCGCCGCGATCGCCGGCCCGAAAGCGAACCCCGAGCCATTGCTTGCGGTACGCAATCTCTCGGTGACTTTTGCCGGGCGCGGCGGCGCCGCACCGGTCGAAGCGGTCAGGGGGGTGTCGTTCTCGCTCGACCGCGGCGAAACCTTGGCGCTGGTCGGCGAGAGCGGCTCGGGCAAAAGCGTGACCGCGCTCTCGATCCTGCAGCTGCTGCCCTATCCGCTCGCCGCCCATGGGCCCGGCAGCAGCATCCGCCTGTCCGGCGAGGAACTGGTCGGCGCTCCGGCCGAGAATCTGCGGCGGGTGCGCGGCGACCGCGTCGCGATGATCTTTCAGGAGCCGATGACCTCGCTCAATCCGCTGCACACGGTCTAGCGCCAGGTCGGAGAGATCCTCGCCGTGCACCGCCGGCTGTCGCCACGCGCGGTGCGCATGCGCGTTCTCGACTTGCTGCGCCTGGTGCAGCTCCCCGAGGCCGAGAGCCGGCTTTCCGCCTACCCGCACCAGCTTTCCGGCGGTCAGCGGCAGCGGGTCATGATCGCGATGGCGATCGCCAACGAACCCGACCTGCTGATCGCCGACGAGCCGACCACCGCGCTCGACGTGACGATCCAGGCGGCGATCCTGGCGCTGTTGCGCGATCTGTGCCGGCGCCTCGGCATGGCGTTGTTGCTGATCACCCACGATCTTGCCGTGGTCCGCAGCATGGCCGAGCGGGTCTGCGTGATGACCGAGGGCGAGATCGTGGAGACGGGTCCGACCGCGACCGTGCTCGGTGACCCGCGCCACCCCTATACCCGGCGCCTCGTCGCGGCCGAGCCCAAGGGCCGCGCCGCGCCCGCCGATCCGCGAGCGCCGGTGTTGCTCGAGGCTGAAGGGCTGCGGGTGTGGTTTCCGATCCGTCGCGGCTGGCTGCGCCGGGTGCGCGGACATGTCAAAGCTGTTGACGGGCTCTCACTGAGACTGCGCGCGGGCGCCACGCTCGGCGTCGTCGGCGAGAGCGGGTCAGGCAAAACCACGTTGGGCTTGGCGCTGCTGCGCTTGGTTGCGGCCGAGGGACGCATTTGCTTTGCCGGGCGCGACATCACCGGGCTGTCGCAGCGCCGGCTGCGGCCGTTGCGGCGGGAGATGCAGATCGTCTTTCAAGACCCGTTTTCGAGCCTGTCGCCGCGGCTGTCGGTCGCGCAGATCGTCGGCGAGGGGCTGCGCGTGCATGGCATCGGCGCGACGCCGGCCGAGCGTCGCCGCCTGATCGAGAAGGTGTTGACCGAAGTCGGGCTCGATCCGGCCGCGGCCGACCGCTATCCGCACGAATTTTCCGGCGGCCAGCGCCAGCGCGCGGCGATCGCGCGGGCGCTCATTCTGGCGCCGCGGCTGGTGGTGCTCGACGAGCCGACCTCGGCGCTCGACATGTCGGTGCAGGCGCAGATCGTCGCATTGTTGCGCGAGTTGCAGACCCGGCACGGCCTCGCGTATCTGTTTATCAGCCATGATTTGCGGGTGGTGCGCGCCCTCGCCCACGACATCGTCGTTATGAAAGACGGCCGCGTCGTCGAAGCCGGGCCGACCGAGCGGATCATGACCGCCCCCGAGCATCCTTACACCCGGGCGCTGATGGCCGCCGCCCTTGATCTCGCCCCGATCGCGTCCTAGCCGCCCAAGCCGAAATTCAGAAAATCGGGCAACATATGAGCGCGCGCCCATAGCCATCGCTGCGCTTCGCCAACCGCGAAGCCGAGAGGCACCGAGATTGCCTCTCGGGTCGTTATTCCGCGGCGGCCAGCGCCGGCTCGGGTTCGGGCGCGCGCAGCCGCGCCAAGAGCCGCGCCTCCTTGGCTTTGGCGCGGGCCATGGCCGCCTCCTTGATATGGCCGAAACCGCGGATTTCCTGCGGCAATCCGGCAAGCTCGATGGCGACGGGGTAATTGGCCGGCGACAGCCGGGCGACGATCTCGTCGATAACCGCCTCGAATTCGTCGATCAAGCGCCGCTCGGCGCGGCGCTCCTCGGTCCTGGCGAAGATATCGAAACGGGTGCCCCGCAGGCCCCTGAGCTTTGCCAGAACCCGGAAGACCCCCAACATCCACGGTCCGAATTCGCGCTTTTTCAGATGGCCGGTCTGCAGATCGCGATCGCCGAGGATTGGCGGCGCCAGATGAAAGCGCAGCTCGTAGGGGCCGTCGAACTGCTCGGCGACGCGTTGGAGAAAGTCGCTTTCGGTATAGAGCCGGGCGACTTCGTATTCGTCCTTGTAGGCCATCACTTTGAACAGGCTGCGCGCCACCGCGGCGGTGAGTTCGCTGCTGCCGGGCGAAACCTTCGCCTCGGCCTCCCGCACCCGCTCGACCCGGGCGGCATAACGCGCGGCATAGGCGGCGTTCTGGTATTCGGTCAGGAAGGCGACACGCCGGGCAATGACCTCATCGAGTGTCTGCGAGAGGCGATGGCTTTGCGGCACCGCGCTTTGCGGCACGGCGCGGTCTTCGACCAGGGCGAGGTCAACCGCAGCCCGCCGGCCCCAGCCGAACGCACTCTTGTTGAAATCGACCGCCACCGCGTTCAATTCGATCGCGCGCTCGATCGCCTCCGCCGACAACGGCACCAGCCCCTTCTGATAGGCGTAGCCGAGCAGAAACAGATTGGCCGCAATCGAATCGCCCAACAGCCCGGTTGCCAGCCGGGTGGCGTCGACAAACTCGGCCCAGGTGGAACCTGTCGCCTCGGCGATGCTGCGTTCGAGAGCGGCAGTCGGGAAGACCAGATCGGGATTGCGGGTGAAATCGCCGGTCATGATCTCGTGGCTGTTGACAATCGCCCGGCTGTATCCGGGTTCGAGTTTCGACAGCGCGTCGGCGCTCGCCGACACCACGAGGTCGCAACCCAGCAACAATTCGGCATTGCCGGCGGCGATGCGCACCGCATGGATCTGGTCGGGCCGCTCGGCGATCCGGACATGGCTGTAGACCGCCCCTCCCTTCTGGGCGAGGCCGGTCATGTCAAGCACCGTGCAGCCCTTGCCCTCGAGATGGGCGGCCATGCCGAGCAAGGCGCCGATCGTCACCACGCCGGTGCCGCCGACCCCGGTCACCAGAATCCCGTAAACCCGCTCGCCGAGCGGCGGCTGCGCGGGCTCGGGCAGCGGCGGCAGCTCCGCTTCGTCGTGACCGGCCGCCGCCCGCTTTTTAAGCTCGCCGCCATGGACGGTCACAAAGCTCGGGCAGAACCCCTCGACGGAGGAATAATCCTTGTTGCAGCTCGACTGGTCGATGGCTCGCTTGCGGCCGAACTCGGTCTCGACCGGGATGACCGACACACAGTTCGAGGTGCGCGAGCAATCGCCGCAGCCCTCGCAAACCAGATCGTTGATAAAGACCCGCTTTTTCGGATCGGGGAAGCGGCCCCGCTTGCGCCGGCGGCGCTTTTCGGCGGCGCAAGTCTGGTCATAGACGATCGCGGTCACACCCGGGATGTCGCGCAATTCGCGCTGCACCGCATCGAGATCGTCGCGGTGGCGGACCGCGACGCCGGCCGGAAACCCGGCATCGGCGGGATATTTGTCCGGCTCGTCGGTGACCACGACAATGCGCCCAACCCCCTCGGCGGCGAGCTGCCGGACGAGTGCCGGGACCGTGAGCCCGGCGTCATTGGGCTGACCGCCGGTCATCGCCACCGCGTCGTTGAACAACAGCTTGTAGGTGATATTGACCTTGGCGGCGACCGCGGCACGGATCGCCAAAATCCCGGAATGGGTGTAAGTGCCGTCGCCGAGATTGGCAAAAATGTGCGGCGTCTCGGTAAACGGGGCCTGGCCGATCCACGGCACCCCCTCGCCGCCCATCTGGGTAAAGGTGGCGGTCGAGCGATCCATAAACTGCGCCAGGTAATGGCAGCCGATGCCGGCCACCGCCCGGCTGCCTTCCGGAACCTTG
>JAJPIH010000303.1 GCA_021324875.1 Alphaproteobacteria bacterium | reverse complement strand
GGCCCGGCTCGAAGCCGAGGCGCAGGCCCTCGAGGCGATCGTTGCGCCGCCGGCCGAGACCCCGCACGGGACCCCGGTCTGGACGATGCTCGCGGTCGCGCCCGGGTTCGAGGCGGCTATCGGCGGGCTGTTCGACGACGAGTTGTCGGCCGTCGTCGATGCCGGCGAGGAGGCCGGTATCGGCTGGCGTGAATTGCCGGCGCTCGCCGCCCCGGCCTTGCCTGAGGGCGCGCGGCCGCTAACCGGCATCGTGACCGCGCCGCCGGCGCTGCAGCGCAGCCTGGCCTTTGCCGGCTGGGTCGAGCATGGTGTCGACGGTGCGGCCGTGCAAGCCTCTCTGCTCCCGGGCCAGCGGATCGTCGACACCGCCGGGCGGCAATGGCGCTGGGATGGCTTCACCCGCCCGGCCGGCACATCTGCGGCAGCACAGCAGCTTCGTCACCGCAACCGGCTGGCGGCGCTCGTCCGCGAGATTGCCGCGGCCCGCATGGCTGCCGAGAACGCCGAGAGCGAGCACGCGACACTTGCCGCCGCCGTGGCGGATGCAACCGAAACCGAGCGGCGCCTGCGTCTGCAGGTTCAGGAGGCGGAGACGGCGCTGTCGCGCGCTCGCGCGGCGGAAAGCGAATTGGCGCGCCGGGCGTTGACCGCCGAGACGCGCCTCGAAGCCGCCGCTGATACCGTCGCCAAGCTCACCGCCGATCTCGCGGCGGCGCAACAGGAGGCGGCAGAGATCGCCCGCCGACTAGCCGAGCTGCCGCAGGCGACGCCGGTCGCGGCGACGCTTGAAGAGGCACGCGCCGCCGTTGGCCGGGCGCGCGCCGCCGAGACCGAGGCGCAGGCGGGGATTTCTCAGCTCCGCCAGGAGAGCCGGTTTCGGCGCGAGCGTCTGACGGCGATCCAGCGGGAAACGGTCGCTTGGCGCGAACGGCGCGACCAGGCGGCGGCCCAGCACGCGACGCTCGATGAGCGGTGTCGGCGGCTCGAAGCGGAGCTTGCCGCGCTCGCCGAGCGGCCTTCGGCGATCGCCGAGGAGAGCGAGAAATTGACCTCCCTGATCGTCGCGGCGGCGGCAGCGGCGCGCGAAGCGAGCGAGCGCCTCGAGGCCGGCGAAGCGGGTCGCCGCGAAACCGCGACCCGGGCGCAGCAGGCCGAGCGGGTTCGGGCCGAGGCGCGCGAGCGGCGGGCGCGGGCCGAAGTTGAGGCCGCCGCGGCGACGGCGACTGAGGCGGCCCTGGTCCGCAACATCTTCGAGCGGCTCGCGGCCGCGCCGGCCGAGCTGGGCGCCATTGCCGGACTGACCGCAGGCGAGGCCCCTCCCGACCCGGCGGTCAGCGGCGAGCGGATCGAGCGTCTCAATCGCGAGCGCGCCGCCCTCGGCGCCGTCAATCTCGTGGCCGAAACCGAGGCGGCGGCGCTTGCCGCGAAAGTTGAAGACTACCGGCGAGAACGCGCCGAGTTGACCGAGGCGATTAGCAAGTTGCGCCGCGCCGCGCAGGCGCTCGATCATCAAGCGCGCGAATTGATCGACGCCGCCTTCGAGCGCCTGAACGGGCATTTCGGCCGGTTGTTTGTGCGCTTGTTCGACGGCGGCAAGGCAGAACTCAAACTGACCGACGAGGGTGACCCGCTCTGTGCCGGTCTGGAAATCATGGCGAGCCCGAGCGGCAAGCGGCTGCAAAGCCTTTCGCTTTTGTCCGGCGGCGAACAGGCGCTGACGGCGCTTGCCCTGATCTTCGCGGTGTTTTTGACAAAGCCGGCGCCGGTCTGCGTGCTCGACGAGGTCGACGCCCCGCTCGACGATGCCAATGTCGACCGTTTATGCGGCCTCGTCGCCGAGATTGCCGACCTGACCGGGACGCGCTTTTTGTTGATCACGCATCACCGCATCACGATGGCCCGCGCCGACCGGCTGTTTGGCGTGACGATGGTCGAGCACGGCGTCTCGCAATTGGTCTCGGTCGATCTCGGCGCCGCTGCGGAGCTGCGTCAGTCTGCCTGAGACCGTCCCGCCGCCGGGCGAGGGCGCGTGGTCAACGCCATCCGACCGGATCGGCGATCGCAACCGCCAGCTCCTGGTATTGCGGGCAGGTGACGCCGCAAATTTTCTTGATCGCGCGCAGTTGCTGTTCGGCGCGCGGCACGTCGCCTTTGACTACGTAAGCCTCGCCGAGATATTCGCGCACCTGCGCGTAATTGGGGTCGAGAGCCACCGATTTGAGGTAATAGCCGATCCCCTCATCGACCCGGCCCATGCGCCGCAGCGTATAGCCGCGATAGTTGAGCGCGACCGGAGTCTCCGGGTCTTTCATCAGATCGAGGACGGCCAGCGCCTCGGCATAGCGGCCGGAGCGAGCCAGGGCGTAGGCATTGTCGGCAAGCTGCTTGTCGGGCAGGACATTGTACTCGGCCTTTACGCATTTCTGGCTGCGGCTGTCCCACACCTCGCCCTTGCCGCATGTCCGCGAACTCGGCGTGCCGCTGTCGCTGCCGCCGCCACCGCTATCGGCAAAGGCGGCTGCACCGCAGCCAACACCGACCCCGAACATTGCCGCGGCCACGATCATGCGACCGGTCAGCCTCGTCGCCATGCCCATCGACGCCTCCCTCGCTCGGTTCGTCCATCAGCCGGCGCCGCCCCGGACTTTATTCCGCGTGTTGGCCCAATCGCGCCGGATGCGCCGGATAGACCCCGAGGATTTTGAGTTCGCGCGAGAAAAAGGCCAGCTCTTCGAGCGCCCGGGCCAGCGGCGGGTCATCCGGGTGAGCCTCGACATCGGCGTAAAACTGCGTCGCGGTGAAAGCGCCGCCGAGCATATAGCTTTCGAGCTTGGTCATGTTGACGCCGTTGGTGGCGAACCCGCCCAGCGCCTTGTATAGCGCCGCCGGCACGTTACGGACGCGAAACAGGAAGGTCGTCACCGCCGGGGTGCCGCGCGCCGGACGGAGCGGCTCGCGGGCCATGATCAGAAAGCGGGTCGTGTTGTGCTCGGCGTCCTCGATATTCGCCTTAAGCGACACAAGACCATAGATTTTGCCGGCAAGCTCCGATGCGATCGCGGCGAGGGTCGGGTCGCCGCGGGCGGCGATTTCAGCGGCGGCTCCGGCGGTGTCGGCCGCGACCACCGGTTCGATGCCGAGCTCGCGGATCAGCCGGCGGCATTGCGAAAGCGCCTGGACATGGCTCTTGACCGCGCGGATGCCGGCGAGGCTGGCCCCCGGCACCGCCAACAGGTGGTGGTTAACCGGCTGGAAATGCTCGCCGATAATGTAAAGGCCGGATTGCGGCAGCAGATGGTGGATGTCGGCGACGCGGCCGGCGACCGAATTCTCGATCGGGATCATCGCCAAATCCGCCCGCCCCTCGCGCACCACGGCAAACGCATCCTCGAACTGACTGCAGGGCAGCGTCGTCATGTCCGGAAAGACGCTGCGGCAGGCAAGATCGGAATAAGCCCCAAAAGTGCCCTGAAACGAGATCGTCCGGGCCGGACCGGCGGCCGGCAAAATCGCTGCTGTCATTCTTCACACGGATTGTTCATGTCGATTGTTGCATCAACCGGCGCGCCCGCTCGAGATCGGCCGGGGTGTCGACCTGGACCCCCAACTGTTCCGGCGCGATCAGGCTTACCGAGATCCGCATCCCGGCTTCGAGGGCGCGCAGCTGCTCAAGCCGCTCCCGCACCTCGAGCACCCCGCGCGGCAGCGCCGCAAACCGCTCGAGCGCGGCGCGGCGATAGGCATAAAGCCCGACATGCTCGTAATGCGGCCCCTCGCCCCACGGCACGACCGCCTTGCTGAAATAAAGGGCGCGCGCCGGCCGCCGCGGGTCGGCAAAGCCGGCGACGACCTTGTTGACGCTGGGGTCGGCAAGCATGGCCGGGTCGCCGATCGGTGCGGCGAGGGTCGCGATGTCGACCTCCGGATCGGCCAGCGCGGCGAGCGCCAGCCGGATCGCCGCCGGATCGATCATCGGCATGTCGCCCTGAACATTGACGACCGCGTCATAGGCGCGGCCGGGATCGACCAGCCCGACCGCGACGCGCACGCGATCGGAGCCTTGCGGCAGATCCGGATCGGTCATCACCGCTCGCCCGCCCGCCGCCTCGATCACCGCGGCGATCTCCCGGTCCCCGCAGGCGACCACGACCGACCCCAGTGCCGCCGCGCAGGCCCGTCGCCAGACATGCACGATCATCGGGCTGCCGGCGATGTCGGCGAGCGGCTTGCCTGGCAACCGGGTCGAAGCGAGGCGGGCGGGAATAACGATGATCGGGTTGCGCGGCGCGGCGGTCACGGACGGCCCAGGAGCAATCGACGATTATGGCAACAAGCGGGCAGCGACAACATGCCCGGTTCGGAGCATTGCTGGAAGCGTGATATTGCATTTGAGCTTTCGGGGGGAATTCGCTTTCCTGCCGGGCCCGGCACGGTGGGATGGGGGCTGATGTCGTCTTTTGAGTGGAACAAGATCATTGCCTCGGTGTTGACCGCGCTGATTGTGGCGATGGTCGCCGGGATTTTGTCGAATATGCTGGTCAGGCCGAAACCGCTCGAAAAGCCGGTGTTCGTCGTTGCCGGTGCGCCGGCAACACCGGCGCCCAGCGAACAGGCTGCGGCGCCAAAGATCGAGCCGGTCACGCCGCTGCTTGCCAAAGCCGATGCCAGCAAAGGCGAGCAGGACACCAAGGTGTGCCAGGTTTGCCATAGCTTCACCAAGGGCGGACCCAACAAGGTCGGGCCCAATCTGTGGGACGTGGTCGGCGGACCAATTGCCGAGGATCGGGGCGGGTTTGACTTCTCCTCGGCTTTGCAAGCGCACAAGGAGCAGAAATGGGACCCCGAGACGCTCAACAAGTGGCTCTTCAACCCGCAGCAATTCGCCCCCGGGACCAAAATGACCTTCGCCGGTATCCCCAAGGTCGAAGAGCGCG
>JAJPIH010000376.1 GCA_021324875.1 Alphaproteobacteria bacterium | reverse complement strand
CGTGTTCAGCACCTCCATCGGGATCGCTTCGACATAGCTCAAGAACTCGGCGACCCGCTTGGCGGTGCCGGGACGCACCGGCGCCAAGGCCAGCGAGCAATTGCCAAACACGACGGTCGTGGCGCCATGATGGGGCGAGAAGGTGCATAACGGGTCCCAGGTCACCTGGGCGTCGTAATGGCAGTGATTGTCGACAAACCCGGGGGCGACGACGCAGCCCTGGGCGTCGATCGTGCGGGCGGCGGGACCGGAGAGCTTGCCGATTTCGACGATCTTGCCGTTTTTGACCCCGACATCCCCCTTGAAGGCGGGCATGCCCGAACCGTCGACAATGCGGCCGTTCTTGATCAGCAGGTCATATGCCATTTCCATCCCTTTCTTGTGGTTGCAGCCGACACCTTTTCCTGGCGAAAGTGTAGCATTCGGGCGCTCCACGATGCGAAAAATCGACCGCCGCCGCGGTGAAAATTCGGGCGGAAACAAGGGAGCGGCCTGGCCCGTGCCACCGGCGCGCCGCCATCGGCAGCAGCAGCCAGCCCCATGCGAACAAGGATCACCACCCGCCTGCGCGATGGATATTAGACATTACGGCGATTGATTGCCTTTGTTCAGAATCTAAATCCGTCTGAATGGCGAATTCCCTTGGCCATTGGGTTGTTTAATCCTTGGCCGGTATCGACTTGTCGTCGCGCGGCGCAAGCTTTCGGTGCAGCGGGCGCTTGCAATCCTGTGCATACCGGTCGCGGCGCCGCTGCCGTCGCCCCACAAAGGCGCTGCCGAGGCGGGTCGCGCCGGAGCCGATCGGCACGAGACCGACATCCAAATTCATAAATCCCGACGCGCGCGGGTCAGATCGAATATTCGGGGATCGGATCAAGCGGGGTGCCGCCTTCGACCGCGTGCCCTTCGGCGCGCCAGCGCAGCATCCCGCCCGAAAGATTGGCGACATCGGCAAAGCCCGCCTCGCGCAAAATCACGGTTGCCTGTGCCGAGCGGCTGCCGGCGCGACACACCGCGACAATCGGCTTGTCTTTTGCAAGCTCGCCGGCACGCTCGGCCAAGGCGCCGAGCGGGATCAATTTCGCCCCGCGGATATGGCCAAGCGGCCCGGTAAACTCCTCCGGCTCGCGGACGTCGACAATCTGCACGTGCCGGGCATGCTCTTCGAGGGCGTGCGGGTGGATTTCCCAGATCCCGGCGAAGCTGTAATGCAGCGGCGCCCAACGCGGTGCCGAGGCGATATCGACCTCGCTCTCGGGCTTGCCGCATTTCAGATTGGCCGGCACGGCGACATCGATCTTTTTCGGGTGCGCGAGCCGCAAATTCTTCATATAGCCGGTGAAGTCGGCTTCGCCGGTCTCGCCGCCGAGGCGCGGGTTGAAACGCCTTTCCTCGCGCACGCTGGTGACGGTCAGGCCGCGATAGTCATGCGCCGGATAGAGCAGGCAATCGTCGGGCAACGTGAAAATCTGCTGGTGTACCGAGCGATACATCGCGGTGGGATCGCCCTGCTGGAAGTCGGTGCGGCCGCTGCCGCGCACCATCAGGCAGTCGCCGGTGAACGCCATGCTGCGGTCGTCGAGGACATAGGTGAGGCAGCCATTGGTGTGACCGGCGTCTTGCGCACCTGCAGATTGCGGCTGCCAAAGACAACCACGTCGTCGGCGACGAGATAGCGATCTGCACCCTCGGCCCCGCTGTCGGCCGACAGCGCGATACGGCAGCCGGTCTGCTGCCGCAAGAGCCAGGCGCCGGTGACATGGTCGGCATGGACATGGGTTTCGAGGGAATAGAGGAGCGTGAGCCCGAGTTCGTCGATCAGCGCCTTGTCGCGCCGGACCTGCTCGAAAACCGGATCGATAATAACCGCACTGCCGCCGACCCGATCGGCAAGCAGATAGGTGTAAGTCGAGGACGGCGGATCGAACAGCTGCCGGAAGACCAGCATCGCACACCCCGCTGATGTCGCACCACGATCGTAGGCCGTCCACCGGATCAGCCGGCGTGAGCGCGCTCACACGGCTGAACGCCGCCCGCGGCCGTCTGACCCAGCCTATTCGCGCAAAAGCCGCTCGCCTATGCTGATTATAGCACCCCGAGCCGGAAATTTCATTACCGCCAAGTTGGGCACTGCCAAGTTGGCCGCCGCCAAAACGAGGCCGATGTCGTGACCGGGCCGCCTCTAGCGGGACGCGGTTCGCGGGACGAGGTCCGGCAAAGCGGGCGCGGGGGCGGCGGCCGGGCTTTGTCGGATCGCGATCGGCGGGGTGCGTTGCCTGCGCCGGCGCAGGCGCCTATCTTCGCCTCGACACGCCCTATCGGCTCATCGCTCCCGAGGCTGCGCCGTGACCCAGTTTTTGCCGCCGCTCGCCCCCTATCCGCACACCCGGTTGCGGCGCAACCGGCGTGACGCCTGGTCCCGCAAGCTGGTCGCCGAGACCGTGCTGACGCCGGGCGATCTGATCTGGCCGGTATTCGTCCATGACGAGCCGGGCGCCGCGGCGATCGCGTCGATGCCGGGCGTGTTCCGGCTCTCGATCCCGGCGCTGGTCGATGCGGCCGGCGAGGCGGCGGCGCTTGGCATCCCGACGGTCGCGGTGTTTCCGGCGGTGCCGGCGGCGCTCAAAGACGCCGAGGGAAGCGAGGCCGTCAACCCGGGCAACCTGGTTTGCCGCGCCGTCGCCGCGCTCAAGCAGGCGGTTCCCGAGATCGGCGTA
The DNA here is from genome assembly GCA_021324875.1 of Alphaproteobacteria bacterium. Taxonomy (GTDB): domain Bacteria; phylum Pseudomonadota; class Alphaproteobacteria; order ATCC43930; family CGMCC-115725; genus AP-15. The sequence continues at coordinate 1,601 of JAJPIH010000376.1, read as the reverse complement.
TTGTGCGACGTCGCGCTCGACCCGTTCACCTCGCATGGCCATGACGGCGTCATCCGCGCCGGCTATGTGGCGAATGACGAGACGGTCGCGATTCTGTGCCGGCAGGCGGTGGTGCAGGCCGAGGCCGGCTGCGACATCATCGCCCCGTCCGACATGATGGACGGGCGCGTCGGGGCGGTGCGGGCCGCCCTTGACGAGGCCGGTTTCGCCCATGTCCGGATCATGTCGTATGCGGCCAAATACGCCTCGGCGTTTTACGGCCCGTTTCGCGACGCGATCGGCTCAAAGACCGCGCTCGGCGGCGCCGACAAGCGCACCTATCAGATGGACCCGGCCAATAGCGAGGAGGCGTTGCGCGAGGTGGCGCTTGACCTGCAGGAAGGGGCCGACATGGTCATGGTCAAGCCCGGCCTGCCCTATCTCGACATCGTGCGCCGCGTCAAAGACGCTTTTGGCATGCCGACTTATGCCTACCAGGTGTCGGGCGAATACGCGATGCTGCAGGCGGCGGCGCAAAACGGCTGGCTCGACGGCGAACGGGCGCTGATGGAAAGCCTGATCGCGTTCAAGCGCGCCGGCGCCGACGGGATTCTGACCTATGCCGCGGTCGCGGCCGCCCGCGTGCTGAAGGCCGGGTAGGGGCAGCCGGCCGCGACCCGCCGCTGCGCATGAGGCGGCGGCGCGGCGGTTCATCCGGTTTTGCGCTCAGCCGGCCATGAAGCGGTTGAGTTCCGGAGTGGCCATCGTCGTCTCGACATAGCCGAAGGTGCCGTGCTCCTTGACCTCGGTAGCGGCAGCGAGAAGGCCGCTCATCGCCGCCCGGTAGAGCGAGGTCGCCAGGCTGATGCGCTTGACGCCGGCGGCGCCGAGCTCTGCGGTCGTAAACGACCGTCCCCTGATCCCGGCCATGAAATTGAACGGCTTTGTCAAGGCCGAGCACACCGTGCGCACCGCGGCGAGGTCGGGCAGCCCCGGCGCCATCAGCACGTCGGCGCCGGCCGCCGCAAAGGCCTGCAGCCGCCTGATGACATCGTCGAGATCGGGGCGCCCGCGCAAAAAGCCCTCGGCGCGAGCGGTCAACACAAACCGGAAGGGCAGGCTATGGGCCGCCTCTGCGGCCGCGGCGACGCGCTCTTTTGCGTGCTCGAAATCGTAGAGGGGGTGTTGCGGATCGCCGGTGAAGTCCTCGATCGAGCCGCCGACCAGACCGGTCGCCGCCGCCAGACGGATCGTCTCGGCAACCGCCGGCGGGGCATCGGCAAAGCCTTTTTCGAGGTCGGCCGAGACCGGCAGATCGACCGCCCCGGCGATCGCGGCGCAATGCGCCAATGCCTCCTCGCGGGTGACCATGCCGTCGCGGCGGCCAAGGACCCCGGCGCAGGCGCCGCTCGAGGTGGCCAGCGCTGCAAAGCCAAGGCCGGCGAGCAGCCGCGCCGAACCCGCATCCCAGGCATTGGCGATCACAAAGCACCCCGACGCCTCGTGCAGAGCGCGAAAGCGCTCGGCTTTGACCGCTTGGCTGGATGGCATCTGCCCCTCCCGGCTGGTTTATCAGGGCGATCATAGCCCGTTGATGCGGCGGCCGGGCAGATCCGTTTTAT
>JAJPIH010000110.1 GCA_021324875.1 Alphaproteobacteria bacterium | reverse complement strand
TTCCGGCGACAATGCCTGGCAGGTGGTTGAGGCCGGCGCCACCGCGATTGTCGCCGGCTCGGCGGTGTTTCACGCGCCCGATTATGCCCGCGCGATCGCCGCGATCCGCAACTCCGCCCCGCGCCGAGCCTGAGAGGTGGCGAAAATTGCCGACCCAAACCCGTATTGAAATCGCTCAAGACGCCGAGGATCTGGCCCAGCGCGCCGGGCGGTGGATTGCAGCGATTGCCGCGCAAAGCCGCGGCCGTTGCGCGGTCAACCTGTCGGGCGGCTCGACCCCGCGCCGGCTCTATCAACTGCTCGCCGAACCGCCGTTGCGCGAGCAGCTGCCATGGGACCGCCTGCACTGGTTCTGGGGCGACGAGCGCTTTGTCCCGCCCGACCATCCGGACAGCAACTATCGGATGGCGCGGGAGGCGCTGTTGGCGCGGGCGCCGGTCCCCGCGGCCAATATTCATGCAATCCCGACCGAGGGCGACCCGGCGGCGGCGGCACGCGAATACGAGCGGATCCTGCAAATGTTCTACGCCGCCCAAACGCTCGATCCGGCGCGTCCGCTATTCGACATCGAACTCCTCGGCCTCGGGCCCGACGGTCATACCGCTTCGCTGTTCCCAGATACCGCGGTGCTCGACGAGCGGCGGCGATGGGCGGTTGAAGTCGTCGGCGCCCGCGCCGAAGACCGCATCACGCTCACTTATCCGGTGCTCGAAAGCAGCCGGCACACCGCGTTTTTGGTCGCCGGCGCCGACAAGCGCGCCATTCTTGCACGGGCGCGGGCCGGCGACCCCGCGCTGCCGGCGGCGCGGCTCGCACCGCAGGGTGAGCTCGTCTGGTTTGTCGACCAGGCGGCCAACGCGCCGCAATGATGATCGACCGCGACGCGTTGAAGCGCGCCGCCGCGGCGCGCGCGATCGAGGAGGTCGAGGACGGCATGATCCTCGGCCTCGGGACCGGTTCGACCGCCGCTTTTGTCGTCGAGGGGTTGGCGGCGCGGGTTCGGGCAGGGCTGCGCATCACCGGCATCCCGAGTTCAGAGCGCACCGCCGAACAGGCCCGCCGGCTCGGCATCCCGATCGCGACCTTTGCCGAATATCAACAGCTCGACCTGACAATCGACGGCGCCGACGAGGTCGAGCTTGGCACGCTCAATCTGATCAAAGGGCTCGGCGGCGCCTTGCTGCGCGAAAAAATTGTCGCCGCGGCCAGCCGCCGGCTGGTCATCGTCGTCGACCAGGAAAAGCTGGTCGACCGGCTGGGCGAGCACACCCCGGTTCCGGTCGAGGTGACCCGCTTCGGTTGGCAAAGAACCGCCGCGGCACTGGCCGCCTTAGGCTGTGCGCCGGTGCGGCGCTACGCCGGCGAGGAGCCGTTTATCAGCGATGAGGGCCATTTCATCCTCGACTGCCAGTTCGGCCCGATCGCCGACCCGGCGCTGCTTGAACGACGCATCGCGGACACGGTCGGCACCGTTGAAAGCGGGCTCTTTATCGGCCGCACATCGATGGTCGTGGCGGCGACGACCACCGGGGTGGAGGTCCTCTCGCCGCCGCCGAGGACGCGGTAATGAGAAAATTTGCGCTTGTCGTCAGCGATGTCGACGGCACGCTGGTGACCACCGACAAGCGGCTGACCGCGGCGGCGATCGCCGCTGCCGCCCGGCTGCACGCCGCCGGGATCGCCTTCTCGATTTGCAGCAGCCGACCGCCTTTTGGTCAGCGGATGCTGATCGCGCCATTAGGGCTGAAGCTTCCCTTTGGCGGCTATAATGGCGGCGCGATCGTCAACCCTGATTTGTCGCCGGTCGAACAGAAACTGCTCACCCCCGCCGCCGCGGAAGATGCGATCGCGCTATTGGAAAAGCATGGCATCACCAGCATCTGGGTTTTCACCGGGCGCGAATGGCTGATCCGCGATCCGGCCGGCGATTATGTCGATCTCGAAATCCACACGATCGACACCCCGCCCAGCGTTGTCGCCTCTTTTGCCGGCCGGCTTGGCGGCGTGTCGAAAATCGTCGGCGCCAGCAAAGACCATGACCGCATCGCCGCGGCGGTCACCGCCGGGCAGCAGGCGCTGGACGGCCGCGCCACGGTTTTGCGCTCGCAACCCTATTACTGCGACATCACCCCGCCCGGGATCGACAAGGGGCGGCTGATTGATCTGCTGGCCGCACGGCTCGGGCTCGCCCATGAGCAAATCGCCATGCTCGGCGACATGGGCAACGACGTCGAGATGTTTCGTCGCGCCGGCTTTGCGATTGCGATGGGCAACGCCACCGCCGAGGTCAAGGCGCTGGCCCAGGCGGTCACGCTATCGAACGACGACGACGGATTTGCCGCCGCCATCTATCGCTACATCCTCGCCGGATGACGGCGCCACATTTGGCCGGCGGAAGCCCGTTGGCGGACTTCCGCCGGGGCTGTGCCCCGATTATTGGCCGGCGCTCGAAATATAGGGCTGCGGCGGCGTCGAGGAGCCGTAGGCCGGTCCGCTCAGCGCATCGCGGTAATAGGCCTGGGCGGTTCCGTTACGCCACGCCTGCACGTTCTGGGTAAAGGTGTCGAGGCATTGCTGATGCAGGGTCGGGTCGGTGATCGGACCGCATTCGATCCGCTCGCGCTGCGCGCGGAATCGGGGGTTGGTCGCGACCAGACGGCTGTAGCGCTCGCTCTGAACAATGTTGGCCCGCGGTGACCACGTCCAGCTATGGTCGCTGCGCACCCAGGCGTTGCCGGGTGCGGGCTGCGCCTGTCCGGCGACCGCCGTGATGGCCAGCAGACCCGCCGCGGCAGCCGTTGTCGTCAAAGTTTTAAGCATCATGACTCCCACCTCCTTGCACTTTGAGTGCCGCAGGGTAAACAAATCGAGGTGTTCCTTGTTCCACCTGCCGCGTTGCGAGCATCATCCTGAAAGGTGAACAAGTTCTGGATAATGCATCCACACTGAATATTCTTCGCGGTTGAACGCCCCAACGGCGACAGCGAAGCCTAACAACTGATTATCTATTAGCTTTGGCGCGGATGAACCGGACGTAGAATTTTCGGGGATCCCTGCCGTCATGGGGATAAGAGGAGGGCGGTAATTTGCCCCGCCGGTGCATCGCCCGGCGAGCATCGTCGCGGACGGCACGCCCGTCGCTCGAGGAACCACCATCCGGTGGCGGCGAGCCGGCGCGGCCGGCACACCGCTTCGCGCCGCGTCGCGCTTACAGCGCCAGCGGGTCGGCGATCCCGCGGCGGCGGCAGGCAGCGCCGAGGGTATTGCGCAGAAGACACGCAATTGTCATCGGCCCCACACCACCCGGAACCGGCGTGATCGCCGCGGCGATCGATCGCGCCGCCGCAAAATCGACGTCGCCGACCATCTGCCGACGCCCATCGGCGCCAATCATCGGCGTGATCCCGACATCGACCACGATCGCGCCGCTCTTGATCCACTCGGCACCGATCAATCGCGGCCGGCCGACTGCCGCAATCAGAATGTCGGCCCGTCGAGCAATCTCGGCGGCGTGACGGGTCTTCGAGTGGGCGAGGGTGACTGTGCAGTCGGCGGCCAACAGCAACGCCGCCAGCGGCCGCCCGACAATGCTCGACCGGCCGACAACGACCGCCTCGGCGCCGGCCAGGTCGCGCCGCACCGAGCGCAACAACATCATGCAGCCTTGCGGGGTGCAGGGGACCATGCCGGGAAGGCCGCTCCACAGCCGTCCGACATTGACCGGATGAAACCCGTCGACGTCCTTGTCCGGATCGATTTCTGCGATCACCCGATGGGCGTCGATCTGCGCCGGCAAGGGCAGTTGCACCAATATCCCGTCAACGCGTTGATCGGCGTTGAGCCGCGCGATCTCGGCGATCAGATCGGTTGCGCTTGCGGTCGCCGGCAGGCGGCGGTCGAATGTGGCGAGCCCGGCTGCGACACAGGCTGCATGCTTGGCGCGGACATAGCTGTGGCTGGCCGGATCATCGCCGACCAGGATCGTCGCGAGGCCGGGGATGAGCCCGTGCACGGCGCGCAGCCCGGCCGCGGCATCAGCGACGCGCTTGCGCAGTTCGGCGGCAATCGTCCTGCCGTCGATGATCGCGGCTTCGGGCACGACACCCTCGCTCCCTTCTTCACCGGGCCGCCAACCCTTATACACGGTCCGCCGGGCCACGACCGCCTTATCCGGTGACGGCGGGCGGCCGGCCGAGGCAGCGACAGGAGGACAATATGACGGTTCGCCAGCGGATGCGGCAGCTGATCGGCCGCGCCGGCTACACAATGGTTCCGGGCGCCTACGACCCGTTGACGGCGCGGCTGGTCGAAGCGGCCGGCTTCGAAGCGGTTTATCTGACCGGCGGCGGCTACTCGCGGGCCAGTGGCTATCCCGATCTCGGTCTGATGCCGCTGTCCGAAAATGTGCATTTTATCGGCATGGCCGTCGAAGCGGTAAACATCCCGGTCATCGCCGACGCCGATACCGGTTACGGCAACGCGATCAACGTCATCCGCACCGTCCGCGAATACGAGAAAACAGGGGTCGCCGCCTTCCATCTCGAAGACCAGGTCTCGCCGAAGAAATGCGGCCATTACGAGGGCAAAGAGGTGATCTCGCGCAGCGAAATGCTGGGCAAGATCAAGGCGGCGGTCGACACCCGGCGCGATCCCGACCTCGTCGTGATCGCCCGCACCGACGCCCGCGCCGTCGAAGGGCTCGATGCGGCGATCGACCGCGTCAACGCCTATCTAGAAGCCGGGGCCGATGTCGGTTTTGTCGAGGCGCCGCAGGATATTGAGGAACTGCGCCTGGTCGCCCGGCGGGTTGCGGGTCCGGCTCTGGTCAATGTCTTCGAAGGCGGCAAGACGCCAATGGTGCCGGCCCTCGAGCTCGAGCGGATGGGGTTTCGGCTCGGCATCTATCCGTCGCAGACCCATCGCGCGGCGATCCGCGCGGCGCAGAAAGTGCTCGCCGTTCTGAAGCAGGATGGCGACACCACCCGGATCGAGCGCGAGCTTGCTAGCTTCGCCGAACGCGAGGCCGCGGTTGGCACCGATGCCTGGCGGGCTTGCGAACAAAAATACCTGGCCGACATCTGAAACCCCGCCGCAGCAGGGTCATCAATGTCGGTGGCACAACCGGTTGCGACGGGATTAGGCGCGCGGTCAATGGTGGAATAGAATACCGCAACCCCGGGCGATTCTGGGACCATGGCTAACGTTGCGGCCGCCACCGCGCCCGTTGCGGGCGTCTCGAAATCCTCCGGCACCGGTGCCGCCCTCGCGATCCGGTTGAGCGCCGTGATTGTCGCCGCCACGACCGAAGAGCCGCGGGTGCTGGCGGTGCGCATCGGCAGCACGCCGGTTGTGGCCCTGCCGTCCGGTCCGCTCGAAGTCGAGCACCGCACACTCGAGGTCGGACTGCGCGCCTGGGTCGAGCGCCAGACAGGCCAGAAGCTCGGTTACGTCGAACAGCTTTACACTTTTGGCGACCGCGACCGCGTCGAAACCGGCGACGACCGTCCGGCACGGGCGCTGACCGTGGCCTATCTGGCTTTGGTGCGCGAGGCGCGCGCCGGCGGCCCGTTTGATGCGCTGTGGCAGAGCTGGTATCGCCATTTCCCGTGGGAGGATTGGCGCAGCGGCAAGCCGGCGGCGTTGGGTCCGCTTGAAGAACGGCTTGCGCGCTGGGCCGAGAGCGCAGCGAGTGATGGCGAAAGACAGCTGCGCAGCGAGCGTTTCGGGCTGGCCTTCGCCGCCTCGTGGAATGAGGAGCTGGTGCTCGAGCGCTACGAGCTTCTGTATGAGGCGGGGCTCGTCGCCGAGGCTTGGCGCGACCAGGGGCGCCGGCCGCCGGCGCCGGACCTGCCGGCATCGGGGGCGCCGATGGCCGCCGACCACCGGCGCATCCTGGCCACCGCAATCGGCCGCTTGCGGGGCAAGATCAAATACCGCCCGGTCGTGTTCGAGCTGATGCCCCCCGCCTTTACGCTGCTGCAGTTGCAGCGCACGGTCGAGGCGCTGGCGGGCGTGCGGCTGCACAAACAGAATTTTCGCCGCCTGGTCGAGCAGCAAGGTCTCGTCGAGGAGACCGGCGGCATCACTGCGGCGACCGGCGGCCGCCCGGCGAGGCTCGTGCGTTTTCGCCGTGAGGTTCTGCTTGAGCGCCCGGCCCCGGGTCTGCGGTTGCGTCCGGTTCGCCGCGTCGGCGGCTAGTTTGCGCCGCTCGCCCGATCATGCGATCCGGGCCGGTCAGCCGCCGCGGCTGCCATAGCTGACGGCGAGCCCGGCGCGCGCGTCCTGCTGGATGCCGTATTGCGGAAACGGATAGCGCAGGCCGTTTTTTGACAACGCCTCCATCCCCGCGATCGCCTTCGCCAGGTAATCGGGTGGCAGGGCCATCAGCATCTCGTCATCGAGCACGCCGCCATAACGCCGCTCGGCAAAGCACGGGATCGACAGGCTGGGCTCGCGGGTTTTGAGCGCCCGACCCCAGGAATCCGCGCAGGCCGACTCGCCAACGACACTCCAGTCAAAGCGTTTGTAGCCGGCCCATTGCAATCCATTGATGAAATAGATCATGGCTCCGGGGGTCGCGTAAAACAAGGCAATGTCGGGCGGGTCAAGCCGGCCCGAGGCCAGCGGCGCCACCGCCAGCGCTTCATAGCGTCCGTCAGGAACGCACGCCATCGCCGCCTGATGGGCACGCGCATCTTCGGGCGAGCTATACCAGACCCCGACCATGTGCTGACCGGAGCGCCATTCGGCGTCCTTGGCCGCACCCAGCCCGACCACCGCTCGGCATTGCGCGCCGACCAGATCGTCGGCGGTCAACCCGACCGTCCATCCGAGCCGCGCGCATTGGGCGACGATCTGGTCGAGGGTATGGATCGCCGAGGGTCGGCGGATCCGGGGGATCGCCTCCATTGCGGCGCGCTGTTCAAACAGCTTCATGCCGAACGGGATCGAGCGCAATTTCAACAGGCGCTCCAGATCGGCGGCGAGCTTGGCCCAATCCTGGCTCATCTCCAGCATCCTTTCCGGCGGTGCGGCGGGACGGACGGTCCCGCACCCCCGCAATGTCTGCGATATTTATCACAGCCGCCGGAACCGGTAGGAATTTGCCGCATTCACCCGCACATTAGACGGCATGCGGCAGGGGCGTCGCCCTGATCGCGCGCCAAGGCTGCAACCGCCAAGGGAGGGGTGTTGCCATGCGCCTGTTCTGCGTCCATCCCGGCCCGTTGACCTACGCCCAGATGTTCTTGCGCCTCGAACCGATCGGCCTCGAATTGATCGCGGCCGCGGCGCGACAGGCAGGACATGCGGTGCGCCTGCTCGATCTCCAGGTCGAGAGCGAGCGCGCCTATTTTCGCGCTCTCGATCGCTGGCGCCCCGACGTTGTCGCATTCGGCTGCAATTATCTCGCCAACGTGCCCGAGATCGTCGATCTCGCCAAGGCGACCAAGGCGCGCCATCCCGGCCTCTTCATCGTTGTCGGCGGGCACAGCGCGTCATTTACCGCCGCCGCGCTGATCGCGCATGGCGAGGGCGCGATCGATTGCGTGCTCAAGGGCGAGGGCGAAGCGGCGATACCCCTGCTGTTGGAGGCGGTGGCGAGCGGCCGCGATCTGCTGACCGTCCCGGGGGCGGTAACCGCCGCCGGCGACGGGCCCGCGCCGATCTTTGTTCAATCCCTCGATGATGTGACCCCGGCGCGCGATCTGTTGCGTCATCGCCGCAAATATTTTCTCGGCATTCTAGACCCTTGCGCGTCGATCGAGTTTTCGCGCGGCTGCCCTTGGGACTGCTCGTTTTGCAGCGCCTGGACGTTTTACGGCCGCAGCTATCGTTTGGTCAGTCCCGGACGGATCGTCGAAGATCTGCGCCGCATTCGCGAGCCCGGCATTTTTGTCGTCGACGATGTCGCTTTTGTCCATGAGCGCCACGCCATGGAATTGGGCGAGGCGATCGCCGCGGCCGGCATCAAAAAGCGCTATTACCTCGAAACTCGCGGCGATGTATTGCTCCGCCACAAAGACGTGTTCCGCTTCTGGAAGACCATTGGTCTGCAATATTTGTTTTTGGGGTTGGAGGCGATCGACGAGGAAGGGCTCACCCGTTATCGCAAGCGCACCTTGCTCGACCGCAATTTCGAGGCGCTCGAATTTGCCCGATCCTTGGGGCTGATCGTCGCCATCAATCTGATCGCCGATCCCGACTGGGATCACGAGCGCTTCCGGCTGGTGCGCGAATGGGGCCTCGACGTGCCCGAGGTTGTCAATCTCAGCGTCAATACGCCTTATCCTGGAACCGAAAGCTGGCTAACCGAAGAGCGTTCGCTGACCACCCGCGATTACCGCCTCTATGACATCGCTCATGCGGTGCTGCCGACGCGTCTGCCCCTTGCCGAGTTCTACGATGAGCTGGTGACCACCCAACGCGCCTTTTACCGTAAATTTGCCGGGTGGCGGACGGCCTACACGGTCGCCGGCACGGTCGCCCGCCAATTGCTGCGCGGCCATCCCAATTTTCTGAAGAGCCTTTATCTGCTCGACCGGCAGTACCGCCCCGAATTGCTGCTTGCCGATCACCAACGGCCGGTGGTTTACGAGATCCCGCCGACCTGGCGGGAGGCGCCGGGCGCAGCCCGCTCGCCTCTCTACATCCACGCGCCGCGCGGTCGCAAAGGCCGTGCGATCGACGCCGCGACCGAGGGGTTTGTCGATACGACCCGGGCCGGCGCCGCGCCTTAACCCGGGCTCTCAATGCACGAGGCTTGGCTTGCGTGGGTCGCGCGGCCCGCGCCGAGGACTGCATCCCGACTTGCCTCGGGGCCAAACCAAGGCGCTATATGCGGCGCAGCGAGGCAAGGGGAAAAAATCCGATGCGGCTGTTGGGCGTTCATCCGGGCCCATTGATGTACACGAAGATCTTTTTGCGACTGGAGCCGTTGGGCCTTGAGCTCGTCGCGCAGGCGGCGCGGCGCGCCGGCCATCAGGTCGAGCTGATCGATCTCCAAGTCGAGGACCACCGCGCCTATTTCCGCCGGCTCGCAAGGAGCCGCCCGGATGTCGTCGCGTTCTCCTGCAACTACCTCGCCAATGTCCCGGAAAACGTCGATCTGGCCAAGGCCACCAAAGCGCGCTTTCCCAATGTGTTCATCTGTGTCGGCGGGCACAGCGCATCGTTCACCGCCGCCGCGATCATCGCCCATGGCAATGGCGCGATCGATTGCGTGCTCAAGGGTGAGGGCGAAGCGGCAATGCCGCTGCTGCTCGAAGCGGTGGCGGGCGGGCGCGACCTGTTGACGGTGCCGGGGATTGTCACCGCCGAGGGCGAAGGGCCGCCGGCCGTCTTTGTTCATTAGCTTGATGAGCTGACCCCGGCGCGCGATCTGTTGCGACACCGCCGCAAATATTTCATCGGCACCCTCGACCCGTGCGCGTCGATCGAATTCTCGCGCGGCTGCCCTTGGGATTGTGCGTTCTGCAGCGCCTGGACCTTTTACGGTCGCAGCTATCGGCTGGTCAGCACCGAGCGGATCATCGAGGATCTGCGGTCGATCCGCGAACCCGGCGTTTTCATTGTCGATGATGTGGCGTTCATTCACGAGCGGCATGGGATCGAGATCGGCGAGGCAATCGCCCGCGCCGGCATCAAGAAGCAATATTACCTCGAAACCCGCGGCGACGTGCTGTTCCGCAACAAGGAAGCGTTCCGGTTGTGGGCGCGGCTCGGCCTGGTCACGATGTTTCTCGGCCTCGAGGCGATCGACGAGGAGGGCCTCAGAAAATTCCGCAAGCGGGTCGCGCTCGACCGCAATTTCGAGGCGCTCGAATTCGCCCGCTCGCTCGGCGTCAATGTCGCGGTCAATCTGATCGCCGACCCCGACTGGGATCACGAGCGGTTCCGCATCGTGCGTGAATGGTGCCTGGAGATGCCCGACGTCATCAACATCAGCATCAACACGCCCTATCCCGGCACCGAAAGCTGGGTCACCGAAAGCCGGCGGCTCGAAACGCGCGACTATCGCCTGTTCGATATCCAGCACGCCGTGTTGCCGACGCGGCTGCCGCTCCGAATTTTATCGCGAACTGGTCACCACCCAGCGCGCCATCCTCAAAAAACACCTCGACTGGCACCAGCTGATCGATGCCGGCGGTATCGTGTTGCGCTTGTTGGCGCGCGGGCAAACCAATTTCGTGCGCAGCCTGTTCAAGATGAACCGCGTCTACCGCCCGGAATTGTTGCTCGCCGACCATGGCTTGCCGGTCGAATACGAGCTTCCCTCGCCGCCTGCAGCCGAGGGAAACCGGCTCAATCCGGCCTCGCTCTATATCCACGCGCCGCGCGGCCGGCGCGGACGGGCGATCGACGCCGCAACCGAGGCTTTTGTCGACGCCACCCGCATGGGAAGCGGCGCCTAAGCCGACCCGGAGGCGTCTCGACCGGCAAAGAAAGGAGTGCGGCGGCCAGACATCGCGGTGCCCGGCTGCACGCCGCACTGGCGCCGCGCCCGTTCCGCTTTTACATTCGACTTTAGGGTTAAGGGCGGGCAACGGTATGGCCGCGCAGGTTCGCACCGTCGCATTCCACGGGATCGAGGTCATCGAGGTCGAGACCCAGGTCACGATCGCCTCGGGCCTGCCGGCGTTTACGATTGTCGGTCTGCCGGACAAGGCGGTGGCGGAATCGCGCGAGCGGGTACGCTCGGCACTCAACTCGCTCGGACTGGCGCTGCCGCCCAAGCGCATCACGGTCAATCTCGCCCCGGCCGATGTGCTCAAAGAGGGGAGCCATTTCGATCTGCCGATCGCGCTGGCGCTGCTGGTTGCGATGGAGGCATTGCCAGCCGACGAACTGGCCAACCACACGGCATTGGGTGAATTTCGCTTGACGGTTCGATCACCGGCGTGGCCGGGGTATTGATCGCCGGGCTGTTTGCCGCGGCCCATGACAGTGCCTTGATCTGTCCGGCCGCCTGCGGCGGGGAAGCGGCGTGGGCCGGTGAGATCGAGGTCATCGCTGCTCCGAGCCTGTTGGCCGTCGTCAATCATTTCAAAGGCACCCAGCTGCTGCCCCCGCCCGAGCCACGGCTGGCGGCTTCGGCGACCGCCGGGCTCGACCTCAAGGACGTCAAGGGCCAAGAGAGCGCCAAGCGGGCCCTCGAAATCGCCGCCGCCGGCGGCCACAATTTGTTGATGATCGGCCCGCCGGGGTCCGGGAAATCGATGCTGGCCGCGCGACTTCCGGGACTGCTGCCACCGCTCGAACCGGCCGAGGCGCTCGAGCTGGGCATGATCCAGTCGGTTGCCGGCGGTCTGCGCGGTAACGGGCTGACCCGCGAACGGCCGTTTCGTGACCCGCATCACTCGGCCTCGCTGCCGGCGCTGATTGGCGGCGGGATGCGGGCGCGGCCCGGCGAGATTTCGCTCGCCCATCAAGGGGTGTTGTTTCTCGACGAATTGCCGGAGTTCAACCGCAACGCACTCGAAGCTTTGCGCCAGCCGCTCGAAACCGGACGGGTCAGCGTCGCCCGCGCCAATGGCCATGTGACTTATCCGGCGCGGTTTCAGTTGGTCGCTGCGATGAATCCGTGCCGCTGCGGGCAGCTGGCCGATCAGGCCTGCGGCCGCGCACCGCGCTGCGCCGAGGAATATCAGAGCCGGCTGTCAGGGCCCCTGATCGATCGCATCGATCTGCATATCGATGTGCCCGCGGTATCGGCCGCGGACCTTTCGCTGCCGCCGCCGAGCGAGGGGACGGCCGCAGTCGCCCGGCGGGTTGCAGCCGCCCGCCAGCGGCAAGCGCAACGCTACGCCAAGCTGCCCGAGAATCGGCGCATCCGCACTAATGCCGAGGCCGATGGCGGGCTGTTGGACGAGGTCGCCGCCCCCGATCGCGAGGGGCGCGCATTGCTGGTCCGTGCCGCCGAGCGGCTGCGGCTCTCGGCGCGGGGCTATCACCGGGTCATGCGGGTTGCGCGAACCCTGGCCGATCTTGAAGGAGCGAGTATCGTCGGTCGGCGCCACATTGCCGAGGCGCTCTCTTACCGGCGCCAGCGAAAGATCTCCGAACCCACCGCCGGTACCTGAGCAAATCCGGCGGTGCCGGTGTCGGAATAAATCTCGTTCTCTTTCCGGTTACAAACGGATATTCTCGCGCTCGGGGATATTTCGAAGTGGCGGCCTTGAGACGGCTCGACGCGGTGGAGGCGAACAGCATGCGCCTTCGCTTTGCCGGCCAGATTCTGCGTGCGGGATCGCAATTGCGAGCGCTTTGTTTGTGCGGCTCGCCAACCGCGCGGCACCGATCATGCCGCCGTCTTTAGGTTATGCCCTTTGCAGCGTTGCTGCAGCGGGGGTCGCCGGCGCCTGCTGTGAAACGAGCTGTCCCGCAACACTGTCGAGCGGATGTCCGACCCATGTTCAGCCGCAAGCGAAGCGAAACAGAGGATCGTAAAATGGCAGAGTCGTCAGACGATCTGGGCATCCCGACCAAGCCGGCTCGACCGGCCGTCACCCCGCCCGCAGCGGCCCCGGTGCGGGCGCCGGCGATGCCGCCGCGCACCGCCGATCTGTCGCGGCCGGGCGATTCGCTGCGGCCGGTCGAGGCGGTGCGCCCGGGCGAACCGTTGCGCCGTCCCGGCGAGGTCGCGCCGCAGGCGCGGGCTGCCGGCGAACTGCGCCGTCTGAGCGTCGGCCCCGAAATCACCCTATCGGGGGAAATCACCTCCTGTGACAAGCTGTTCATCGAGGGCAGCGTCGAGGCCAATCTGACCAATTGCCGTGACGTCGATATCGCCGAGAGCGGCCTGTTCAAGGGCTCGGCCTCGATCGACGAAGCCGAGGTGCGCGGCCGGTTCGAGGGCAACCTTGTGGTTCGCAAGCGGCTCCTGATCAAATCCACCGGCCGGGTCTCGGGGACCATCCGCTATGGCCAGATCGAGATCGAGTGCGGCGGCCAGATCTCCGGTGATATCCAGGCGCAGCCGGTCGACGAAGGCGCCGGCGCGGCGGCGAGCGCCAGTCCGGCACACGTCGCCGAATAGGGACCTTGGGGGCGAGGCCCGCCTGCGCCGCCGTCGATCCGGTGGCGGCCGCCGGGCTTAACGGCCGCGGCGGCGAAGCGGGTCCTCCAGCGGGACCAGTGCCCGGCGAGCCAGATCGACCCGGAACCGGCCCTTCTCGCGCGGCAGCGGGCCGGCCACCGTCAACAATTCGAGACGATCGACCTTATGGCCGCGGCGGCGCGCAATCGCCACCGCTTCGCTTTCGGCCTGCTGCGGGGTAACGGGTTTCCCGCCCGCAAAAACGACGACGTGATGCATATGCACGATCCGCCCGTCGCGTGGATCGAACAGCGCGACGTTGTGCGTGGCAGCGATGCGCGGTGCTGCCCCGCCCGATCCGTTCATCATGCCGACCTCCCCGATCACCAGACATTGTCCCAGAAGAACGCATTCAGCAACCAATCCGCCCAACAATTCGCCACGGTGATCTCCCAATCGGCCCGCGTCAGCCCGTTGATGCTCAGCGCCGTTGGATATTCCGGCACCTCGCTGTAATCGTCATGGCGGGTGACTCCCTGAGAATCCAAATACTCGTCATGCGTAAAACCAATCTGCACATGTGCCTGATCATCGAATTCATAGTAACTCGATAGCGATAATTGGAGGATCGTCGAGGTAGGCGGCAGCTCCCAGTGATAGGAAGCGGTGTAGTCGTCGGAGCCGGTATTGTAGGCGTAATTGTGCTGGTAATGCATGCCGTTCATTTGCGGCCTCCTTCCGGTTTAGCGCGCAATGGCGAAGCCCGCACCTAAAATGCATCGAGAGAAAGCCATTGGCTGTGAGGGATCTCACATCCCGCCCGAATGAGGGCGCATTGTCAGAGCATTGGGCGGAACCCCGTCCGTGGCGGGTAAGGCAACGCCATGATGAATGGCCGGCCCGTTGCGCCTGCGGCTGTCGACACAACCGCTACCGCGGCGTGCGCCGCCGGTTGACTGGCCGCCCGGTGGCCGGCGCCGGCGCCGACCGACGGCGCCGAGGGTTGGGAGCGACCGGCGGCCCGCCTTCCGCGCCGGCAGCGCGGGCGGCGATCAACTCGGCCGGCCCGGTCTTCGCTTCGTAACGGCAGAGATCGGCGACGACACAATCGGCGCAGTCGGGCTTGCGCGCCTTGCACACATAGCGGCCATGCAGGATCAGCCAATGATGGGCGTAAGGCTTGTAGGCGGCCGGCGTGCGCTGTTCGAGCGCCATCTCGACCTCGAACGGGGTCTTGCCCGGCGCAAGTCCGGTGCGATTGGCCACGCGAAAAATGTGCGTGTCGACGGCGATCGTCGGTTCGCCAAAGGCCACATTCAACACGACATTCGCGGTCTTGCGTCCAACCCCCGGCAGCGCTTCCAGCGCGGCGCGGTCCCGTGGCACCGTGCCCTGGTGCCGCTCGACGAGGATCCGGCTCAGGGCCATGATGTTCCTCGCCTTGGTGCGGAACAGGCCGATCGTTCGGATATGCTCGACCAGACGCTCTTCTCCAAGCGAGAGCATTTTTTCGGGCGTATCGGCCAGCGCAAACAATTTCTCGGTGGCCTTGTTGACGCCGACGTCGGTCGCCTGCGCCGACAGCACGACGGCAACCAGCAACGTATAGGGATTGATGAATTCGAGTTCGGTGCGCGGAATGGGACGGGCCGCGGCTAACCGACGGTAGAATTCCCGGATCTCGGTTTTGGTCATAGGGCGCATTCTTGTCAGTCTAGGCCGCCCGATCGCGGCCGGCAAATCCGGTGCGGCCGCGACCCGCTCTTTACGAAACCGCCTGCGCACCGTAACGTCGAGCGCGACATGCTCTCCTGTGCTTCGACCGCCGCGCCGGCTGGCGACCTCTTTCTCGAACGCGTGCTGCTGCCGCATCGCAGCCTTCCGCCGCGCGGGTTTCACCTGCTGATGTTGATCCTGGGGCTGATCAGTCTTGGCGTCGGCATCGGTTTCGTGTCGCTCGGGGCGTGGCCGGTCACCGGCTTTTTCGGGCTCGACGTGGGCCTCGTTTACATTGCCTTCCGCATCAACTATCGCCGGGCGCGGCAGAACGAGATCCTGCGCTTGGCCGGCGACACCTTTACGGTCGAACGGATCAATATCCGCGGCAATCGCCGCATATGGCGGTTTCAGCCCTTCTGGATGAGGGTCGTGCTCGACGAGCGCGACGCCGAGCGCAACCGGCTGTTTGTCGCCTCTCACGGTCGCTTTTTGGCGATTGGTGATTTTCTGGCGCCGGCGGCGCGCCGCGAATTGGCTGCGACGATCCGCGACGCGCTGGCGCGCTGGCGCGCCGCGATCGGCCCCGAGCGACCCGGCTAGACCGCCGCCGAGCACCCGTCCCGGTCAGAGCCCCAACACCTCTTTCAACCCATAAAGCCCGGGCGGCCGACCCACAACCCAGCGCGCCGCGCGCACCGCGCCTTTGGCATAGATCGCCCGCGTCGTCGCCCGGTGGATCAGTTCGAGCCGCTCGCCGGCGCCGGCGAAGATCACGTGATGATCGCCGGTGACATCGCCGCCGCGCAACGCGGCAAAGCCGATATCGCCGGACCGCCGCGGGCCGGTAATACCGTCGCGCGCGCGCTGCTCGACCTGTTCGAGCACCACCCCCCGCCCCGCAGCCGCCGCCTGGCCCAGGGCAAGGGCCGTGCCCGAGGGGGCATCGACCTTGCCACGATGGTGCATCTCCATGATTTCGATGTCCCAATCGGGACCGAGCCGGCGCGCCGCCTCCTCGACCACACTCAACAAGACATTGATGCCGAGGCTCATATTGGGCGCCCAGACGATCGGGATCTGACTGGCGGCGGCGCGCACGACATCGCCTTGTTCGGCCGACAAGCCGGTCGTGCCGATCACCATCGGCTTGCCAAGCTTAGCGGCAAGCGCGGCATGCTCTGCCGTCGCGGTCGGCGAGGTGAATTCGAGCACGACATCGCTGTCACGCATCAGCTTGTCGACCGCCTCGCCGACCGGTATCCCGATGCGGCCGAGACCGGCGAGTTCGCCGATATCCTGATTGACATAGCCGCTGCCCGGCGCCTCGCTGCCGCCGGCGACCGCGCACCCTTCGGTGACGGCGATTTCAGCGACCAGCATCCGACCCATCCGGCCGCCGCATCCGACCACTCCGATCTTGGTCTTGGCCATGCGTTGCCTCCCGCGCTTGAGCCGGAACGGTTACCGATTGTGCAACGAAACACAAGCGCCCCGGCGGCTCGCTGCTTCGCGACCGAGGCTCTCAATCGGGATCGAAGCGGCCGCGATAGTCGATGCGCAGCGCCGGCGACTGCTCCTTCTTGCATAGGAAGCAATTGCCGACCACGAGCACGTCGATCTCGCTACCCATAAAGCAGCGGAATGCGTCTTCGGGTGTGCACACGATCGGCTCGCCACGCACATTGAAGCTGGTGTTGACCAAGACCGGACAACCGGTCAAGGCCTTGAAACGGCTGATCAGCGCGTGAAAGCGCGGATTGGTGTCGCGGTGTACGGTCTGGATGCGAGCCGAATAGTCGATATGGGTCACCGCCGGGATGTCCGAGCGGACCACGTTGAGCTTATCGATGCCAAACAGGCGGCGCTCGGCCGCGCTCATGGCCCGCTGACGGCGCCCTACGACATCGGCAACAAACAGCATGTAAGGGCTATCGCCGTCGAACTCGAACCAGTCGGCGACGTCTTCACGCAGCACCGCCGGGGCGAACGGGCGAAAGCTTTCGCGGTATTTGACCTTGAGGTTCAATGTGCGCTGCATGGTCGGGCTGCGCGGGTCGGCGAGGATCGAGCGCGCTCCGAGCGCGCGCGGCCCGAACTCCATGCGTCCCTGAAACCAGCCGACCGCCTGCTCGGCGGCCAGCGCCCGGGCGGTGCGGTCAATGATCTCGTCATCGTCATGCGTCGTCAACACGGCGCCGGCGGCGGCCAGTCGCCGCGCGATTTCGTCATCATCGAAAGCCGGCCCCAGATAGCTCCCCGACATGCCGTCGGGCTGGTTCGAAGACGGCCGCGGCTGGCCGAGTTCGAGATGATAGGCGGCGAGCGCCGCTCCCAGCGAACCTCCGGCATCGCCGGCGGCCGGCTGCACCCAGACCCGGTCGAATTTGCCGTCGCGCAGGACCTTGCCGTTGGCGACGCAATTCAAAGCGACGCCGCCGGCAAGACAGAGATTGCGCACTCCGGTCTCGGCCGCCAGCGACCGGGTCAGCCGCAGCACGACCTGTTCGGTGACCGCTTGGATCGAAGCGGCGAGATCCATATGGACGCCTTCGAGCGGCATTTCCGGCGCACGCGCCGGCACCTCAAACAACTCGGCGAACCGCTCCCCCGCCGTCGACAGTCCGGTGCAATAGCCGAAATACTCCTGGTTTAGCCGGAAGCTGCCATCGGCCTTAACGTCGATCACATGATCGAGTATTCTCTGGACAAACCGGGGCTCGCCATAGGGTGCGAGCCCCATGACCTTGTATTCGCCTGAATTGACACGAAAACCGATAAAATCGGTGAAGGCCGAATACAACAATCCCAGCGAATGCGGGAAATGAATTTCCTTAAGGATGGTGATCCGATTGCCGTCGCCGAGGGCGGCTGAGGTGGTCGCCCATTCCCCAACGCCGTCCATCGTCAGGATCACGGCCGTGGTGAAGGGCGAGGGGAAAAAGGCCGAGGCCGCATGGCTCAGATGATGCTCGGAAAACAGCAACCGCGTTTTCCAATCGAACCCGGGTGCGGCCACCTTGCAGCGCTCGATCAACTGGCGCTTCTGAAACAGCTTGTCCCCGAGCCATGAAGTCATCGCTTGGCGGAACGAAGCAAAACCCTGCGGTGCGAATGCCAGGTAGGTTTCGAGAAGCCGCTGAAATTTTAGCAACGGCTTGTCGTAGAACGCGACAAAGTCAACCCCGGACAAGCCGATATTCGCTTCATTCAGACAATAGGCGATCGCATTCTGCGGATAGGCATTATCGTATTTTTTACGGGTGAACCGTTCTTCCTGCGCGGCCGCGATGACTTTTCCATCCTCAACCAGCGCCGCGGCGCTGTCATGGTAAAAGGCGGAAAGGCCGAGAATGCGCATTGGCCGGCAGGCGCTAGCGCTGGCGGGTCATGTCGGTTTGGCGCGCGGCGGCCGGCCGTTCCACCCAATAGGTCGCGAGCGATGGGCCCGGTTCGAGCCGCAACCGGTCGCGACCGGCGAGCCGCAGCAGGACCGCGAGCGGCGTCAGCACGCCATAGTAAAAAATAGACAACGCCAATAATTGCACCAAATCACCGATCGCTCGCAGCAGCCGGCAGGCGAGCCTCGCCAAGATCTTCCCGCTGCCGGCGTCTGACGGTTCGGACATAGCCCTTCCAAAGGTGACCCAAAGCCTTGTCGTCGTCCGGCTTGTCGCCGTCAAGTGGCAATTGCGGCCGCGCACTCGCGCGGACCGCTGTTCCTTGGGCGTGGCACGAAATTTGTATCGGTTGCCGCAGGTCCGGGCCTGGGCGCAAGCCACGGCCGATCCGGGCCGGGAATGCCGGATCGTTATTTCCGGACCTTACTTCCCGGACCAGCCGATAATCGCACGCTCGCTTTCGCCGCTTTGGGGTTCGCGGGCGGCGAGCACACCGCCGGCGATCGGCTATTCGGCGAGCAGCACCGCTGTTTCCGGCGTCCTGATCGCGTCGCGAATTCTGAGCCCGAACAACGATACGACCGCCGAGAGCAGCGCGAACAAGGCGAGCGCATAGAGGCCGCCAGCAAAGCTGCCCGACAGCTGTTTCGCCCAGCCAACGATGCTCGGCCCGAAAAAGCCGCCGAGATTGCCGAGCGAGTTGATCCAGGCGATGCCGGCAGCGGCGGCGGGCCCGGTCAGAAACATCGTCGGCATCGACCAGAACGGCCCTTTGGTGCCGTAGAAGCCGATCGTTGCGACGACGACGCCGACGAGCGACCACCAGCTGCCAACGGTCAGCCCGGCAAAAACCAATCCCGCCGTCGAGATCACACAGGTCACAAACAAGCTCCAGCGGCGGTCGCCGATCCGGTCGGAGATCCAACCACACACGATCATGCTGATCGCGCCGGCGATATAGGGGATCATCGTCAGCCACCCGACCTGCATGTTGCTGACGCCCAAGCCTTTGATGATTTGCGGAAGGAACAGCAGCAAACCGAGGCTGGCGGTGACAATGCCAATGTAATTCAACGACAGCAGCAGCACTTTCGGGTCGA
This sequence comes from Alphaproteobacteria bacterium, assembly GCA_021324875.1. Lineage (GTDB taxonomy): Bacteria > Pseudomonadota > Alphaproteobacteria > ATCC43930 > CGMCC-115725 > AP-15. The sequence goes on along the minus strand of JAJPIH010000110.1, from coordinate 37,510 downwards.
AAAACGAGCGCCACAGCCCGACGCCGTGATGGGTCTCGATGCGCCGCCGCTCATGGGCGATCGTCTGGTCCAGCCAGCCCTGTTCCGCGGGCGTGAGCCAGTGCGCCTCGGCCGGCCGATCGGTCAGATAGAAGAATGCCACAATCCCGATCAGCACGGTCGGGATCGCCTCGAAAATATACATCACCTGCCAGCCGCGCAGCCCCAAAAAACCGTCGAGACCGAGCAGCGCCGTCGACACCGGGGCGCCGCTCGCAACCGCAATCGGCAAAGCCAGCGTGAAACCGGAATTGATGCGAGCCCGATGCGCGTCGGGAAACCAATAAGTAAAGTACAGCACAAAGCCGGGGAACAGCCCGGCCTCGGCAAGACCAAGCAGAAAGCGGATCGCCATAAAGCTCAGCGGGCCGCGCGCCAGGGCCGTGGCGCCGGAAATCAGCCCCCAGGTCACCATGATCCGCGCGATCCACAGCCGCGCCCCGACCTGTTCAAGAATGATGTTGCTCGGCACCTCGAACAGCACATAGCCCCAGAAAAAGGCGCCGGCCGCCATGCCGTACATCGCCGGATCCAGGCCGATGTCCTTGTTCATCGTCAAGGCCGCAAAACCAACGTTGATGCGGTCGAGATAACAAAAGAAATAGGTCAGGATCGCGAACGGCATTATACGCAAGTAAACTTTGCGCATAGCCGATTGCTCGACCGTGCGGGTCATGGCGCTCCTCCCGAGATCGGATTGCGCAGGAAATATGCTAATAGAGCATATTGGCTGATCATGGAAATGCGCTGCACTCGTGATAGCCTTGCGTATCGCGATCGGATGGTGCGATCGGGCGATCTGCGAGCGCCGCGGGGGGCGCGTTGCGATTTGCGCCCCGCCAACGACAACCCGTTTCAGAACTCGACGATTTGGCGCCGTAAACCCTTGGCGACGGCCTCGGCGCGGGTCGCGGCGTCGAGTTTGCGAAACAGGCCCTCGATATGAAATTTGACCGTATGCGGCGAAATCGCGAGGCGGCGGGCAACCGCCTTGGTGCCGAGACCCTCGGCCAGCGCCGCCAGAACCTCGACTTCGCGCGGCGTCAGCACCGGTGCGGGTTCCTCAGAGAGCGCGGCAAAACCTGGCGACAGGCTCTGCGCCGGCCTTACGCACAGTCCCGCGGCCACCGCGCGCAGCGCCGCGTCGAGGGCCGCCGGCCCGGCATCGGCGGGCAGTAGCCCGGCAAAATCGTCAGCCTCGACACCAATGGCGACCGCCGGCACACCGCCGGCAGCGCCGGCACCATCGGTCAACAGCACATCGCAAGGCTCGCCGGCAGCGACCGGATGATGCCCGCTCTCGACCACGCGCGCGGCCAGCCGCGCCGCGACGCCGTCGCCGGCCGCGACGACCGCGACCCGCAGTCGCAGCGCGCCGGGATCCGGGCGCGCCGTGCTCATTGTGACGGCCGCTCGGCGATGGTGACCTCGACCGAGTGTACCGCGCCGGCGCGGATCAGCCGCAGCGCGAAGCGCTTGCCAACCGCCTCGGCGCCCAACAGCCCGGCGAGGCGGGTCATGCCGGTCAAACCGGTCCCGTCAAGGGCAACAAGAATGTCGCCCATAAGCACCCCGGCCGCGGCCGCCGGCCCGTTTTCGGCGACCGCCAGCGCCATCAGCCCCTCGGTCTGACCGGCCGCGGCCCGTAACTCCTCCGGCACCGTAACGCGCTGTACGGCGACCCCGAGCCAGCCGCGGGCGATGCGCCCATTATGGGCCAACGGCTCGAGCACCCGCTCAACCGTCGCGGTCGGGATCACCAGCAGCCGCCGGCGCGGCCCCAAGGTCGAGATGCCGAGAAGCCCGCCCGTCATGTCGATGACCGGCCCGCCCTCTTCGCTGGGTTCGATCCGCAGATCGAGCATGATCCGGCGATCGATCCGCCCGCCGGCGCGGCTGTGCCATTCGGGGCCGACATGACGAATGGCGCCCACCCGCACCGAACTCGCGCCCGCGCCGTCGACGCCAAGCGTCATCGCCAGCGCTCCCGGCTGCGGATCTGCCGCCGGCGACCAGGCCGGCGCCGCCGCCTCGCCAACGCGCAACAGCGCGACATTGGTCGCCGGATCGCGGCCGGCCAGTCGGGCGTCGAGCCGCCGGCCGTCGGCGAGCCTCACCTCGGCCTCGTCGAACCGCCGCGGCAAGGCCTGTTCGGAAACGACGACAAGGCCCTGGCGCCACAGCGTGCCGGAAAGGCGCTCGCGGCCGCGAACCGCGACGCTGGCTACCAGCGGGCCGGCCGCCGCAGCGCGCGCCGCAAGCGCCTTTGAAAGACGGCTCAACATGTCTTCTGCAGGTTCCGTCACATCCTTCTCCTCTCACACTTCGAGCAGAAGGATGGGAATACCCGGAGGCGGCCGCCACCGGCCGAATGGGCAGGTCAACCCAACGGGATGACCGTGTTCCGAAGCGATCACCCGCGGCAATCCTGAGCACGCCCACGCGTTTGGGGCGGGGAGCTCAGGAGGGCGGCGGCCGGCACGGCCTAGCGGCAACCGCGATTGTCGCCGGCTCGCCAGATATGCAGGTGGAAGCCCGAGGCGACGCGGCCAAATAAGGCCAAATATAGCCGCATGCCCTCGCACCCGGGCGCCAGCCCCGACTCCGATGCCGCGTGATCGAGGGCGAGTCAGCCCGGAATGCCGCGCCGGTTTTGCGCTTGCGTTAAGCCGTCGCGCCGGCCAAAAGCGATCAGCGCACCGGAAGGCGCTGTCGCGCGGACGCGACTTCCGACATCCATCAGTTGAACCGGGGTTTCACTTTCTCGCACAACAGCTGCAACGATCGCATGACCCGCTCATGCGGGATCTTGGTGCCGCAATTCATCTCGGCGAGGATGCCGTCGAGCCCCAGCTCTTCCCTCAGCTGCATTAGCCGGTCGGTGACCGCTTCGGGGGTGCCGACGATCATCTTGTCGCGCAACGCTTCGTCATAGGTGATTGTCTGCAGACGACGCCCGCGCGCCGCCCGGTCCTCGATCGCCCGCACCCCGGCGCGGGTCGCCGAATCCTCAAGCCGCTCGCCGAGATAACGGTAGAAATACATGATGCTTTCTTCCGGTTCGCGGCGCGCTTGTTCGGCGGTGTCGGCGACATAGACCGGGGCGCGCAGAAATACCCGGCCATCGCCGGGATGTCCGGCCGCCCGCCACGCCTCGCGATAGGCGCGGATATTGGGCGCCAGTTCGGACAAGGTGCCGAGCCGCACCGCGACAAACACGCCGTGACCGAGCCTGCCGATCGCCGGGAAGGTGTCGGGACTGTTGGCGGCGATGCGGATCTCGGGCCACGGCTTCTGCACCGGCTTTGGCGACAGCCGGACATTGTCGAATTTGTAAAACCGGCCGGCATACGAAAAGCTGTCTTCGGTCCAGGCGCGCTTCAAGATCTCGAGCGTCTCGGCAAAGCGCTCGCGGCTCTCGCCATAGGGAACCCCATAGGCCTCGTAGGTCCGCGGGAAACCGCTGCGGCCGACGCCAAAGATCAGCCGCCCTTCGCTGATCTGGTCGACCGTCGCCGCTTCCTCGGCGATGCGCAGCGGATGGCACAACGGCAGAACCTGCACGGCGGTGCCGATCTTGAGCCGGCGGGTGCGGGCCGCAATCGCGCCGGCGATCGTCAGCGGCGCGGCGCAGACCGAACGTTCGGGAGCGACGTGGATCTCGGCGAGCCACATCGCGTCCAGGCCCCAGCGTTCGGCGGCATCGACCTCGGCAAAGGAGCGGGCAAACGCGGCCGGCTGCGACAGCTCGGCGGTGCGCTGAAACTCGTGGAACATGCCGAATTCGAACGCCATCGTTTTTTTCTCCCTCGCGGAGCGGACGCAACCGCCTGCCCGACGCCCTGGCCCCCGGCGCCGCGCGCCGCCGGCCAAAGGGCAGATTACGGTTGCGCCTTTCGCCTGACCAGAGAGAAATGCGGCGCTGCGGCAGGGAGTTAAGCGGCCCCCGTTTGCCGGGGCTGCCGCGGGTCAGCGGCTCGGGCAACCGCCGCCCACACCCCGGCACAATAGAAGTTCACTTCTCGTTCCAACCATGTCGCCTTGCGCAACCAAATCCATCGCGCAAGTCCCTGGTCGGTAAGACCGGGACCATAAACTATTTAACAAATGTTTGACTTTTGGACGTATTGAGGACGGTGCAACGACTCGCGTCTGACGCCGGCAATGGAGATTAACCAAACAGCTGGCAGTGATCAGCGCCGGGATTGCCCGGTTGACAGCTGCCGACGTGATGATCTTGCCGCCGCGGATGGCACCGCCCGGGTCGGACGCACCGATGAGACTGCCTGGCGACCAGGAACAGCGCGAGCGCCGCAGCGATCCCGGCCGACCCGCTTCGGGGTCGGGCGCGGCTGGCGCGCCCGTCGCGAGCGAACCAAGCAATACAGCCGACCGTGACAACGCGGCCGAGCGCGCCGCCGCCGCTGCCGATTTCTGCCGACGCGCCGAAGCGCTCTATTACGACGGCGAACCGGCCGCGGCCGTCGGCTTGGCCCAACGGGCCTTTGAGCTGGCCCCTGAGAGCGCCGCGACGGTCGATTTTTGCGCCTGGCTGTTCAGCAACAGCGGCTGTCATGGCGCCGCCGCCGCGGCCTACGAGAAGCTCCTTTACTTGAAGCCCGGCTGGGCGGCGGGGCATCGCCATGCCAGTGGGGCGTATGCACTCGTCGGCGATCTCGACCGCGCGATCCATCACGCATTGCGCGCCAGTGAACTCGAGCCCCACAGCCTCGAATTTGCCCTTCATGCCGGCTCGCTCAACATCGAGGCCGGACGTTTCCACGGCGCTCTTGGCTGCTTTGCGCGCGCGGTCGCAATTGCCCCCGACGATCCGGCGGTATTGCGGCCGCTATCGACGGCGGCACTTGGCGCCGGCGATCACGAGCGGGCTGTCGAGACGGCGTTGCGCGCCCTTCGCCTGGCTCCGGAGCACGCCGTCAACGCCCACCACGCGACCGAAGTGCTGCTGCGTTGCGGACGTTTTGACTCGGCCGCGGAGCTGATCGCCGCGGCACTCGCCCGCAACGGCGCGGACCCGATCGGCTTTCGCCTGCTGTCGGCGGCGCATATGCAAGCCGGGCGGCCCGAGGCGGCGCTCGCGGCGATCGATCGGGCAGTGGCGCTCGCCCCGGCCAACGCCGAATACCATCAGCATCGCGGTAACCTGCTCTATCGCCTCGCGCAATTCGATGAAGCGGCAGCGGCCTTTGCGCAAGCCGCGCAGCTTGAGCCTGACAATCCGGCGCCCAAGCGCTCGCAGCTGAACGTGTTGTTCGACAGCGGTCGCTTTCGCGAAGCGCTGGCGGTCGGCGGCGATCTGATCCGCACCGCTCCCGACAATGAGGAATACGCACAAGCGGTGATGACGGTTTTGAGCCGCAGGTTCGAGACGTTAGAAGGCGACTACCTGGTTCTCGGCGAGAAATGCGCCGCACCGGTGCGGGCGACGCCATGCCCGCGGTTGTCGGCCGCCGCAACCACCCAATGCCGTGTCATTCTGGCGCTGATCATTCGTGAAACCCGCACCCGCTTTGGCGACTCGATCCTTGGTTACGGTTGGGCATTGCTTGAACCGATTATGCACATATTGATGTTGTCGTTAGTGTTTGCGGTATTGATGCATGGCCGACCGCCAATCGGCAACCAATTCTTCATTTTCTATTATACGGGAATCATCCCTTATCACATTTTTGTTCATACCAGCAGCAGCATGACCTACGCCGTCAGCGCCAACACGGCGTTGCTGCAATTGCCGCTCGTCAGCACCTTTGACGTGATCATCGCCCGCGGCTTGCTCGAATTGGTCACCGACATCGTCGTCGCCGCGATCCTGTTGGCCGGGTTCACGGCCGCCGGACTGGGCGGCTGCCCGCGCGATTTTGCCGGGGTCGCCGCGGCGGTAGTGGCGGTGTGGCTCTTCGCCTGCGGGTGCGGATTTGTGAACGCGGTGGTCAACGCTTTCGCCAAGTCCTGGGATAAGATTTGGGCGCAGCTGACCCGGATTTTGTATTTCTGCTCCGGCATCTTTTACGTGCCGGCGATGATGCCCGACTGGATCCGCAACCGCCTTGCCTGGAACCCGGTGTTGCAGGCGGTGGATTGGTTCCGCGCGAGCTTTTTCGCCGATTACGCCCCGCCCTGGCTCGATCGGGTTTATCTGGTCGGTGTCGCCGGCTTGGTTCTGGTCGTCGGGCTGACGCTCGAACGCGGGCTGCGCCGGTGTCTGTTTGAACCGGCGTGACGGCGCGCCGATGATCGTGCTCGACCGGGTCAGCAAGGCGTATCGCGCCACCGGCGGGCGGCGGATTATCCTCGACAACGCCAGCGCGACCTTTGAGGCGGGACACAATTACGGGATCCTCGGTGGCAACGGCGCCGGCAAATCGACCCTGATCCGGCTTTTGGCCGGCTCCGAACTGCCCGATCGCGGAACAATCCGCCGCCGCGGACGGGTGTCGTTCCCCCTCGGTTTTGGCGGGACTTTCCATGGCGCGCTGTCGGGGCGTGAAAATGCCGCCTTTCTTGCCCGGATTTACGGCGCCCCGGTGCGCGCCACACTCGATTTTGTCGCGGACTTCGCTGAGCTCGGCGATTATTTCACCATGCCGGTCAACACCTATTCGGCCGGCATGCGCGCGCGATTGGCATTTGCCGCCTGTTTGGCGATCGAGTTCGACATTTATTTGATCGACGAGGTCACCGAAGTCGGCGATCAGCATTTCCGCCGGAAATGCGCAGCCGCGTTTCGCGCCCGCATGGCCACCGCCGACATCATCCTGGCCAGCCACAATCCGCAGACGTTGCGCCAATATTGCGACCGCGCCGCGCTCCTCGCCGGCGGCGCATTGTCGCTGTACGACGATGTCAGCGCCGCACTCGGGCGGCATCACCGCATGCTGCAGGAAGCCGGCTGATGTCCGCGATCACCTCGGCCGAGCGGCCAGCGGCGGCGGTGGACGAGCGGGTCACGACGGCGTCCGCGGTGGTCCGCAGCGATGCGGCCGGCGTTCCGGCCGCCCTTCTCCGCCCCGGCCTCGGCCCCCCCGTGCCGCGCGAGGCGGCGGTGCGGCGCCGGCGGGTTTTGCCGTCACCCACGCTGCTGTCCTTTCTGCTCGTGGTCGTCGTGCCGGTGGCGCTCGCCGCGATTTATTACCTGGGCATTGCCGCCGACCAATACGTCGTGGCATTCCGGTTTGGCGTTCGTTCGGCGCAACCCGCCCGCGCCGATGGCGGCGTCGGGCTGATCCCCGGTGCGACCCCGCTCCAGGTCGGGCTTGATTCCTACGCCGTCGCCCAATACATCGACAGCCGCGCGATCGTCGATACGCTCAACAAAACGATCGACCTGCGCCGGATGTTCGCAACCCCGGCGGCGGACTGGCCGGCGCGATTGCATCTGCCGGCGAGCGCCGAAGACCTGATCGAGTACTGGCGCGGCCAGGTCGAGGCCTTCTTCGACCCGACCAATGGCACGATCCGCGTGCGTGTGCGCGCCTTTTCCGCCGATGACGCGCTCGAACTGGCGCGGGCGGTGCTCGCCGCCGCCGAACAGCTCGTCAACGACCTCTCCCTGCGCGCCCGCCACGACGCGCTGCGCAACGCCGAGGGGGATGTTGCCGCGGCGGAAGCGCGGCTGCGCCGGGCATTGGCGCGGCTGCGCGACTATCGCGACCGCGCAGGCCTGATCGACCCGCACAAATCGGCCGATGCGAACGCTGCACTGAGCGGGCGGGTGCGCGACGAAATCGTGCGCACCGCCACGACGCTTGCCACGCTGCAACAATATCTGGCCGCCGACGCGCCGGCGCTCAAACTGCTCGAAGCCCGCCTTCAGTCACTGAAGGCCCAGCAAACCGCGCTCGAAGGCGAAGCCACGGTTAACCCGACGACCCGGAATGAAGCCCTATCGCGGATGCTCAGCTCTTATGAAGAGCTGGAAAGCGAGCGCCAGTTCGCCGAGACCGCCTATCAACATGCGCTCGCCGCGCTCGACCGGGCCCGCGCCAACGCCGACCGCCAACAGGTCTATCTCGCCGATTTCATCCCGCCGAGCAGGCCGGAAGCGGCGCGCTATCCGCGCCGCTGGCGATCGCTCGGGATCGTCTTTGCGGCCGCGTTTGTGGTGTGGGCGATCGGCAACCTGATGGTCCGGTCGATCAGGGATCATTTGTAGGCAATGATTTGTCGCCGCACCGGGGGCGAGATCACGGGGGAATCGACCATGGCGAGCGTCGAGTTCGAAACCTCCCGGCCATTGCTGCGTCACGAGACCGGGATCGGCACCGCGCGCCGACGCGCCGCGCTGTTTGCCGAACGCCCACGGCTGGCGCTGATTTCGAGCTACAGCGAGCTGTGCGGTATTGCCAGCTATACGCGCAGCCTCGAAAAGCAGCTCTCGGAGCTGTTCGAAATCCATGTTTTCGATCTCAACCAATACCTGTTGCGCAACACCCATTCTCGGGTGCGCAAATTCGGCGATCGTCACATTCACGAGATCTGCCGCGAGCTCAAGGACTTCGATGCGGTCAATCTACAGCTCGAATACGGCACGCTCGGCCGTTCCGTCGGCGACATCTATCGCCGCTTTGGCTGGATCGTGCGCGCCGCGCCAAGGTTGTCGGTGACCTTTCACACCGTATTCGACACGCCCAGTTTTGATTATGCGCGATGGCTACAGGCGCTCGTGCGTCTCAATCTCGCCGAGGCGGCGCGCCTGCGCCGCGACTTTCGCCGCAGCCATGTGCTTTCCGTGGGGATTGCAAAGCGTCTGCGGCGGGCCCAGCGCGTCAAGCCGGTGACAATTATTGTCCATACCCGTCGCGACGCTTGGCACATGAAATATGTGCACGGTCTGCGTCGGGTTTACGATCATCCCTTATCGTTTCTGAATGCCGCCGAGGTCGTCGAAATCAGACGCAACGCCAGTCGGCGGCGCTTCCCCCTGCTCGACGCGCTGCCGACCGAGGCCAAGCTTATCGGCGTATTCGGCTTTTTTGGACGTTACAAAGGCTTCGAGACCGTCATCCGAGCTCTTCACCACATCCCGCCCGACCATCATTTGCTGATTTTTGGCGGCGTTCATCCAAACGAGATCAAGGCGCACCAACCGATCGACCCGACCGTCGCGGCGCTGTTCGAGGCCGGCTTTGTCGACACCAACGTCGCCGAGCGGATCCGCGCCATTCCCGCCCCGGGAACGCCGACGGTTTCGGTCGCGGTCGACGGCTCGACACGCGATTTGTTGATCGAGCATCCAAAAGATTTGTCGCGGCGGATCCATTTTCTTGGCGCCACCAGCGACGAGGATTTCCTCGCCGGCATGGCCATTTGCGATACCGTCGTCTTTCCCTATTTGGAAGTTGGCCAATCCGCCTCCGGGCCGATTTCACAGGCGCTGGAGCTGGGTTGTCGGGTGATCGCCTCGCGTACCCACACCTTTCTGCAGTTCGCAAAATATCACCAAGACATGATCGAATATTTCGATATCGGGAATCATCTTGAATTGGCGGCACGCCTTGTAGCCCGGCCGCAATACGAGCAACATGTCCGAAGCCTTTACTATAACGTTGAGACAAATCAAGCAATATATGCCAAGGCCAATGGCCTGCGGACAAAGCACGACCGCTATCGCGAGCGTTCAAGCGCGTAAACCGCCCATCGGGGCTGACCCGTCGAGCGGGGCCGGCCGGGCGCGGCGACCGGCGGTTGCCGCGCGCCGATCGATCGTGCTTCCGTCTGCTGGGACCATGATCCGGGTTGGCACCGCCGATCGACAAATCGCCCGCCTCTCACCCCATGGGCAAGCCACGCTGACAAAGGCCCGGGCGGCGGCTTGACCGTGACCAGAGCGCGCGCCTATATGACGCGGGGCCGGCCGGATGGCAGAGTGGTGATGCAGAGGACTGCAAATCCTCGTACAGCGGTTCGATTCCGCTTCCGGCCTCCAGGCGGCCGCAACCTTGGCCAGCGCCATTGATCGGCGCGTTTCGCGCCAATCAATTTTCTGCGCCGCCAACCTCCGATCGCTTGCCGCCCGCGGGAATGGCGGTGCGTTGTGCCGTGTGCCCCAGGAGATCTGCGCGGTTGACCAAGCCTCCGGGCGGCGCCGGTCTTATATTGCTGGTGCTATCGGCGCTGTCGGTTCACCACGTTGCGGTTTTGGTTTCGCGCGGGCGCAATTTGCGCGATAATCTTAACCATGTTTATGGCGGATATCCGGCTCTCGCAGCTGCTCGCGGCACGACTCTGCCACGAGCTGGTCGGTCCGGTTACCGCGGTCATCAATGGCGCCGAAATTATCGGCGACGCCGATATCGGCACCGATCCGGACGCCTTGGCGCTGCTGAGGGAAAGCGCGCAACGGACCGGGCGGCGGTTGCAATTCTACCGCTTCATATACGGATTTGTTGACGAGGGCGGTGCTGCAGGTCCGCCGCCCTACCAGCTTGCCGCCGATTTTTTTGCAAATTCGCGTCTTTCCTGCCGCTACGGCGAGACCGCCCGCGCCCGGCCTTTGCGCGAACAACAACTCGGCTGCAATCTGCTTGCCCTCGGGGCCGAAATGTTGCCCCGCAGCGGATCGCTGGCGATCGACGTCGTCGCCGCAGGGCTGCGGTTGGAGGCGACCGGCGAGGGGATCGCCGCGGATCCCGAGCAGCTGGCAGCGCTGAGCCTAAGCCTGCCGATGGCCGCGCTGACGCCGCGGACCGTGCAGGGCTATTTCACCGCCTTGTTGGCCCGCAGCTATGGTGCGCGGCTGATCGCCGAGAACAACCCGCCACGGCGCCTCACGATCACCGCGGCGCGCGCGAAAGACTAGGCGGCGGCGCTGCCGGGGCGCGGCTCGTGGCCATCGGCGGCAAAGGCCGGCGCAGCCGCGATCGGCAACTCCGGCGGATCGCGGAGCACGTAACCGCGGCCCCACACCGTTTCGATATAGTGCTTGCCACCGGTCGCCAGCGCCAACTTCTTGCGCAGTTTACAGACAAAGACGTCGATGATTTTCAACTCCGGCTCGTCCATGCCGCCATAAAGATGATTGAGGAACATCTCCTTGGTCAGCGTGGTGCCCTTGCGCAGGCTCAGCAGCTCAAGAATACCGTATTCCTTGCCAGTCAAGTGCAAGGGCCGGCCCTCGACTTCGACGGTACGGGCATCCAGATTGACGACCAGCTTGCCGGTGCGGATCACCGAGTCGGCATGGCCCTTTGAGCGCCGGACAATCGCATTGATGCGGGCCACCAATTCGCGCCGGTCGAAGGGTTTGGTCAGAAAGTCGTCGGCGCCGAAACCCAGCCCCTTCAGTTTGTGGTCAAGCTCGCCAAGACCCGACAAGATCAGGATCGGCGTATTGACCCGGGCGGCGCGCAGCCGCCGCAACACCTCATAGCCATCGATGTCGGGCAGCATCAGATCGAGCAAGATGATGTCGTAATCGTAGAGCTTGCCGATCTCCAGCCCGTCCTCGCCGAGGTCGGTTGTGTCACAAATAAAGTTCTCCTTCCTCAGCATCATTTTGATGCTGGCGGATGTAGCTGTGTCATCCTCGACAAGAAGCACGCGCATAAGAGCCTCCGGGGGGATCAGGGGCAACCGCGACCAGCGGTGTCGTGGTTAATGATTACCTCAGGGAGTTAACATATCGTTATTCACGCATGGCCATCACACCGCCTCTCGCATCACAGGATCGTCACCGGGGAGACGGCCGACACCGTCTGACAGGACAAGGTAGGAGATCGACGCCGCCCTCGCCACGCCGAGGGTTGCTTGGGTCGTCTGCACAATTGTCTCGCATCTTGTTTGCAGCGCATCCCTGCCGGCGGATGGATCGCGCAAACGGGGGAAACGGCCGGCGGAACCGCGAGGTGATTTGTAAACAAATTCCCGATCCGTTCTATGCCGAGGTCACGGGTCGCCAAACCACGGTTCTTAACCCTCCGGCAAACCGAGGCGTGTGGGGCACGCCATCCGCCGACACCGATTGACATCGCTCAACGCCTAAAGCTGTCCCTCTGCCGCTTAAGTTAACCGCAGCCCCTGAGCTGAGCGGTGTGAAGCGGATCACATTTGGCTGGAAAAGTTAAGACGCGGCCTTTGGCGCCCGCTCCCGGCCGCGGAGATGGCCTTGGCCGGCGCCTCGTATAAGGGGCAGCGGCACGGCGGCAGCGAGCGATCAAACCCGCGAGAACCCGGCCGGTTTGCTGGCGGCTCCAACGCGAACTTGCAAAACCCGGCGCCGTTAACGTGCTGTACTCGAACGCCCGGCGAAGGGATGAGACGTACCGTCGCGTTGCTGGCCGTTGCGGCATTCCTGTTGGCGAGCGCATCGGGGGTCTGGTGGCTCATCCGCGGTTCTGCGCACGGTGCCGCCGCCGCGGAGGCCCCGCGTGACGGCGCGCGCCCGCCGATTTCGGTGCTCGCCGGCAGGGCCGAGACCCGGCCTTTTCCGATCGTGATCCGCGGCATCGGCTCGGCGCAAGCCTTCAGCACCGTCACGGTCAAGAGCCGCGTCGATGGCAATATCGTCAAGGTTGCCTACGACGAAGGCCAGCCTGTCCACAAAGGTGAGCTTCTCGTCGAAATCGATCCCCGTCCCTATCAGGCGCAGCTGGAACAGGCCGAGGCCACCAAAGCCAAGGATGCGGCCAATCTCGAAAACGCACGGCGCGATCTGGCGCGCGATGCCGCCCTGGTCAACACCAACCTCGCTGTGTCACGCCAGCAATACGACACCCAAAAGGCCCTCGTCGCGCAGCTTGCCGCGGCGGTCGAGGCTGATCAAGCGGCGATCGACGCCGCCCAGCTCAACCTCGCCTACTGCTCGATCACCTCACCGATCGACGGCGTTACCGGCCTCAGGCTCGTCGATATCGGCAATCTGGTGCAGGCCAACGCCGCGACGCCACTCGTCACCATCACGCAGATCAAGCCCATTTTTGACACCTTCACGATCCCGGAGCGCGATCTCGATCGGGTTCGCCGAGCCATGGCCCGGGGTCCGGTGACGGTGCTCGCCTTCAACAGCAGCGACGACCGCCAGCTCGCTTCGGGTCTGCTTAAGGTCATCAACAACAGCGTCGACCAGGCAACCGGCACGGTGACGCTGAGAGCCGAATTCGCCAACCGCGATGCCGCCCTGTGGCCGGGTCAGTTCGTCAACGCCCATCTGATCCTCAAAACCGTCAAGAATGGTGTCACGGTTCCGGTTGCCGCGGTGTCGATGGGACCGACGGGTCCGTTCGCTTATGTGATCGCGCCGAATTCCACGGTGCGGGTGCAGCCGGTCAAAGTCGTCGCGGTCGAGAACCGCACCGCGCTGATCGGCGCCGGCCTCAAAGCCGGCGACAGGGTGGTGCTCTCGGGCCAGATCGATCTGGCGCCGGGGATGCGGGTTGCCGTCCAGCCCAGCGCGCCCGGCGCAATGATCGCGCGTGAACCCGAGATCGGCCCGGAGGGCGTGGGCAGCACCGGCATCAACACCGTGGCCGGGATTACCGGGGTGACGCCGCGGTGAGCGTCTCCGAACCCTTTATTCGCCGCCCGATCGCCACCGCGCTGTTGATGGCGGCACTGCTTGTCGGCGGCGTTATCGGCTACGGCCTGCTGCCGGTGGCAGCGCTGCCGACGGTCGAATTTCCGACGATCAGCGTCACCGCAAACCTGCCCGGCGCCAGCCCCGAAACGATGGCGGCGTCGGTGGCGCAGCCGCTCGAACGCGAGTTTGCGACGCTACCGGGGATTACCGAGATCACCTCGACCAACATCGAAGGCACGAGCGTCATCACCTTGCAGTTCGATCTCGGCCGCAACATCGACGGCGCCGCGTCCGACGTGCAGGCGGCGATCAATGCCGCCAGCGGATTGCTGCCGAAGGACCTGCCCAATCCGCCGACCTACAAAAAGATCAATCCCGCCGAGGTCCCGGTGTTCATTTTGGGTCTGACCTCGGCGGTGATGCCGCTCCACGAGCTCGATCAATACGCCGACCTCCACCTCGCCCAGCGGCTCTCGCTGCTGCCCGGGGTGGGGCAGGTCGTGATCTTCGGCGAACAGAAATATGCCCCCACCGTTCAGGTCAACCCGACAGCGCTGGCGGCGCGCGGCCTCGGCCTCGACGATGTCGCCACGGCGATCACCAACAATACCGTCGAGCAGGCGTTAGGCACCTTGCAAGGTCCGCAACAGGCCTACCAGATCGGCGCCAACGGCCAGCTGTTTCAACCGCAGGCGCTCGATCGCGTCATCATCGCCTACCGCGACGGCGCCCCGGTGCGCATCGGCGATATCGGACGTGTCGTCGACGGCTCCGACGTGCCGCTGCAGCTCGACTGGGTCAACAATCACCTCGGCGAGATGATCGGCATCTGGCGCCAGGAAGGATCGAACACCCTCAAGGTGGTCGACGGCGTCAAAAAGGCGCTGCCGGCGCTTGAAGCAGGGCTGCCGCCGGCGATCAAACTGACCGTGGTCAGCGACCGCTCGCTGTCGATCAGCGCCAGTTTCACCGACGTCCAACTGACGCTGCTGTTTACCGTCGTTCTCGTTGTTCTCGTCATTTTTGTGTTTCTGCGCAGTTTCTGGGCGACGGTGATCCCGAGCGTCACCGTTCCGCTGTCGCTGGTTGGAACCTTTCGCGTCCTCTATCTCGTCGGTGACAGCCTCGACAATCTGTCGCTGATGGGTTTGACGCTCGCGGTCGGTCTCGTTGTCGATGACGCGATCGTGATGCTGGAGAATATCTACCGCCATCTCGAAGCAGGCCTTGATCCGCTCGCCGCGGCGCTCAAGGGCGCCGGCGAGATCGGTTTCACGATCGTCTCGATTACCGTTTCGCTGATCGCGGTCTTCATTCCGGTCCTGTCCATGGGTGGCGTGATCGGCCGCTTGTTCCGGGAGTTCGGGGTCACCGTGTCGGCGGCGATCATGTTGTCGGCGCTGGTGGCGCTGACCCTGTCGCCGATGATGGCATCGTTGTTTTTGAGACCCCCGGACAGGGCCCGACATCGACCGGTCTACCGGTGGAGCGAGCGGGCGTTCGCCGCATCGGCGCGCCTCTATCGCCGGCTGCTGGAGAGGGTCCTGGTGTGGCGATTGAAGACGATGCTGTTGAACCTCGCGCTGATCGCAGCGACCGGATGGCTGCTCGTCGCGATCCCCAAAGGCTTCATCCCCGACGAGGACACCGGCATCATCTTTGGCTTCACCCAGGCTTCGCCCGACGTGTCATTCATCGGCATGGCCGATCTCCAGCAGCGCGCGGCCGCCGTCATCCTCGAGGATCCCGACGTCATGACGGTTGGTTCGGCAATCGGCGGCGGCGCCAGCTCGGGCCTTAACACCGGCCGCCTGTTTATCAGCCTCAAACCGCGGAACCAGCGCCGTGCAAGCGAACAGCAGATCATCGAGCGGTTGCGGCCAAAACTCAGGCAGATCCCGGGGATCCGCACGTTTTTGCAACCGCTGCCGACGATCCGGATCGGCGCGCGCCTGACCCAAACCCAATACCAATATACTTTACAGGATGTCGACCTTGACGAATTGCAGCGCTGGGCGCCCAGGGTCGAAGCCCGGCTCAAGACCATCCCCGGTCTTGAAGATGTCGCCAGCGACTTGCAGCTGGCGAGCCCGCAACTGAAGGTCGAGATCGACCGTGATCTCGCAGCACGGCTCGGGGTCAACCCCAACCTCATCGAGAACACGCTTTATGACGCGTTTGGCCAGCGTTACATCACCGAAATCTATGGCCAGCTAAACACCTATCATGTCGTGCTCGAGGTCGAGCCGGCCTACCAGCAGGACAGCGACGCGCTGTCCCGGATCTACGTACACGGGTCGGGCGGTCTCGTTCCGCTGAGCCAATTTGCGCGGCTCGTCCCGGCCTCGACCGCGGTGTCGGTGAACCACGAGGGCCAGTTTCCGGCGGTGACCCTGTCCTTCAACCTGGCCCCCGGCACCTCGCTCGGTCAGGCGATCGATCGCATCGACCGCGCGGTTGCGGCAATGGGCCTGCCCAAAACCGTCGAGACCTCGTTCCAGGGCACGGCACAGGCATTCCAGCAGTCGCTCGCCTCGCAACCATTGCTGATCGCGGCGGCGATTTTCGCGGTCTATGTCGTGTTGGGCATTCTTTATGAGAGTTTCATCCACCCGATTACGATCCTGATGAGCTTGCCGCCGGCCAGCGTCGGGGCGCTGTTGGCCCTCGACATCTTCGGCTTTGACCTGAGCGTGATCGCGATCATCGGGCTGATCATGTTGATCGGCATTGTCAAAAAGAACGCGATCATGCTGATCGACTTTGCCATCGAGCGACGCCGGCACGACCTGAAATCGCCCGAGGAGGCCATTCTCGAGGCGGCGACATTGCGCTTTCGCCCGATCATGATGACCACGATGGCAGCGATTTTCGGCATCCTGCCGATCGCCCTGGGGATCGGCGCCGGAGCCGAACTGCGCCAGCCGCTGGGGGTCGCGGTGGTCGGCGGGTTGGTCGTGTCGCAGCTGCTGACGCTGTTCACGATCCCGGTGACTTATGTCTACATGGAAAAATTGAGCGGCTGGCTTGGCGGTCGGCGGGCTGTCGGCGTCATCCCGCGCGACCATGCCGTGGTGCCGGCCGGTCGCTATCTACCGCCGGCTTCCGGTTCGAACGATTGAGCCCGAGGAGATCGGCAGCGCCGGCCCGCGGCGAGCCTCTAAGCGATTGATATTGATGGCGTCCCCTACCGGATTCGAACCGGTGTTGCCGCCGTGAGAGGGCGGTGTCCTGGGCCTCTAGACGAAGGGGACGAGGCGCTGCGCGTTAAATAGCCGCTACCCGTTGCGCCGGCAAGCGTGCTGGCGGCGCCGCAATCGCGCCGGCTCGGCGGGCCCGATCACCCCCGCGCAGCCCGCTTGGCTGCCGCGAGCCACCACCCGATCAGTCGCGAAAATTGACGTATTGCAAAGGCTGCTCGATTTTGAGGCCGCGGATCACGGCGATCGCATTTTGCAGATCGTCGCGTTTTCTGCCGGTTACCCGAAGTTCGTCGCCCTGAACCGACACTTGCACCTTGAGTTTGCTGTCTTTGATCTCGCGCACGAGCCGTCGCCCGAGACCGCTGTCGACCCCTTGGCGCAGCCCGACATTCTGACGCACGGTGTTGCCCGAGGCCTTCTCCGGCGGCCTGAAATCAAGCACCCCCGGATCGACCTTGCGCCGCGTCAGATGCACCTTCAACAGCTCGTGCATTTGTTTCAGTTTGAGCTCGTCGTCGGCGAGGATCGTAAGATTACCCTCGGTCCGAGCAATACTGCACTTGCTGCCCTTGAAATCGAACCGGGTGGCGATTTCCCGGGTCATTCCGGCGATGGCGTTGTCGACCTCGGCGAGATCGACACGCGAGACAATGTCGAAGCTCGGCATCCGCTCTCCTCGGCGGCTTTGGTGGGCGATGTGGATGGCGGGCGATATAGCGCAAACCGGCCGGCTGATCAGCGCCGTTTTGCGCGCAGGAACACCGGTTCGTCCATGACCTCGCGGAGAAAGCCGGCCACCCGCCAATAGGTTTCGTCCTGCGGCAAGCGACGCGGCGGCCGCGCGACCGCCTCGTCAATCGCGGCCGATCTCCCCCATGCGACGACGGCGCGACGCAATTGCGGATCGCGCAGAATGAAGGCGACCGCTTGGTTCTGTGTGCCGGGCGTCGGCGCGCCATTTTCCTGGCTGAGCTCGCGATAGAGCTCGATTACATAGGCGGTCGCGCTGGCAATCAGGGTTTCGTCTTCACTCAAGCCGGTCATCGTCGTTGGACATAAGATGTGTCTCAACAACGCCGCAGCGCCAGCGCCGTTCTTATCCCCGCCCGGCAAAGGCTCGTGCGGTTGCGGCAAGCCCCTCTTCGGGCGCGACCGGCGGCTCCCAGCCGAGCGTCCGCCGCGTCTCGGCGTCGTCGACAAGGAACGGCAGGGCGAGCCGACGCAGCGCCGGTCCGATGACCGGCACCAGCCTCAGCGCCGCCCACCACGGCGCGCCCAACGCAAACATCTTCACCCGGCCCCCGAGTGCCGGCTCCAGCGCGGCGATAATTTCGGGGACCGAGAGGTCGATATCGCGCGCCAGCAATATCCGCCCAGCCGCGCCCGGATGCGTGCAGGTGCGAGCGACAAGGCTGGCGAGATTGTCGCGGAAAATCAGGCTGCGCCGGTTGGTCAGGGCGGCGAAAGGCAACGGCAAACCGCTTGCCGCGAGGGTCAGGAGTGCCCGAAAGTTGCCCTTGACACCGGGCCCGTAGACCATTGGCGGGCGCAGGATGACAAGGTCAAGCCCGGCGGCCCGAGCCGCGTTGGTTGCGGCGATCTCGATGCCAAGTTTGGCGCGGCCGTAGGCATCGGCCGGCTCCGGAGGGTCGGCGGCACGAAGCGGGCGGTCGGCGGGGGCCGTCTCGCCCATGGCACGGATCGAGCTTAGATGGACAAGACGTCGTATCCCGCACGCACCCGACGCCCGGACCAAGGCGGCGATCGCCGCAGCCTCGGCCGCGGCCGCGCTCGTATTCGCCGGCGGCCGGGCGCTGGTGGCGAGATGCACGACGCAATCGATGCCGGCAAGGACAGGCGACCAGTCGGTCTGCGGCCCGATGTCGCCAAGCGGCCATGTTTCCGCGTCGCGAGCCGGCCCGCCCCCGCGGCGTACGCCGGCACGCACGCGATGGCCGGCGCGCAGAAGCTCATGGCACACAGCGTCGCCGATAAAGCCGCCTGCCCCAGTGACCAGAATGTGCGGCAGTCCTGCCTCCGCTACTACCTGCGCGCGCGAGCGATTGCCCACGCCCTTCGCGACCGGTATGGAGTAAAGAGGGGGGCGATGGCTGGCAAGTCTCGGCCCGGCGCCGCTCTTCCCGCCCGATAACGCTGATGGACGCAACCCGAAACGTTCCGATCGCCGGCGCGGGGCCGGTCGCCCCTATTGCGGATGGCTGCAAACGACCAAAGCTCCTCTTTCTTGTCACCGAAGATTGGTATTTTTGCTCGCACCGCTTGCCGGTCGCGCGCGCTGCCCGGGACGCCGGTTTCGAGGTCGTCGTGGCGGCGCGCGTGCAAGCCCATGGCGAGCGCATCGCCGCCGAAGGCTTCGGCCTGCGCCCGCTGCGCTGGCGGCGGCGCGGTGACCGCACCTTTGCCCAGGCGGCAGCGATCGCCGAAATCGCGCGCCTTTATCGCCGCGAGCAGCCCGACCTGCTGCATCATGTCGCGCTGAAGCCGGTCCTTTACGGCGGGCTGGCGCGCGCTCTGGTGTTCGGCGGCGGGTCGCGCGGACCGGCGGTGATTGATGCGGTGATGGGGCTCGGATCCGGCTTCGCCGCACATGGGATCGCGGCGCGCTGGCGGCGACAATGGCTACGCCGCGCCCTGCGCCTCGCCCTCGCCGGCAACCGGGGCCGGGTTGTCGTCCAGAACCCTGAAGACGGGGCGGCGCTCACCGCCCTCGGGGTGAACCCCGCGCGGCTCTCGCTGATCCGCGGCTCCGGCGTCGATACCCGGCACTTTGCCCCGCTTCCGCCGCCGGCAGAAGGCGTCGTAACCGTGGCGCTGGTGGCGCGCATGCTGCGCGCTAAGGGCGTCCTGGAGGCGGTGGCCGCGGTGACGATGTTGCGCGAGCGCAACCTTCCGGTCCGGTTGTTGCTGGCCGGCCCGACCGACCCGGACAATCCCGGCTCGCTGACGGCGGCGGAACTCTCGGCCCTCGCCGCCGCGCCCGGGATCTGTTGGCTCGGGCCGGTAGACGACGTGCGCCGGGTCTGGCGCGAAGCGGCCATCGCGGTGCTGCCCTCCACCTATGGCGAGGGCGTGCCAAAGGCGCTGCTTGAAGCCGCGGCCTGCGCCCGGCCGATTGTGGCCAGTGACGTGCCCGGATGTCGCGAAGTCGTCCGCAAGGGCCCTGAGCAAAGCGGCATATTGGTGCCCCCCGGCGATATCGGCGCATTCGCCGCCGCCATCGCCGCTCTGGCCGCCGATCCGGCGCGGCGGGCGGCGATGGGCCGATCGGGCCGCCGGCTGGTCGAAGATGACTTTGCCGAAGAGGTTGTTGCGCGCGCGACGGTGGCGCTCTACCGGGAGGCCTTGGCCGGCCGCGGGGCGGCTGCGTGATCCGCATCTGGGTTGCGGCCGCGGCGGTCGGCGGATTTGTCTCGGTGGCGGCGGGCGCGCTTGCCGACCATGCCGGTGCGGGTGTGCATGCCGCCGAATTGCTGCGTACCGGCGCTTTCTACGGCCTCGTTCATGCGACAGCGCTGGTCGCGGTTGCGGGTCTGGCGCGGCGCGACGACCATCCTTCGTTGCTGATCGCGATCGCCGGTTGGAGTTTTGTCGCCGGCATCGGCCTGTTCAGCTTCAGCCTGTTCGCGCTGGCCGAGACCGGCAGCCGGGCCTTCGCTTTCGTAACGCCGTTTGGCGGCACCGCGTTGTTGATCGGTTGGGCGGCGTTGGGTCTTAGTGTCCTGCGCCGTTTTTGACGGCCCGTGCTGGTTGCCGTTTGCGATTATGGCGGCGGCGCGAATATGCGACACTGAGGTGCGGTCACAAAAGACGAGGACCGGCGATGACCACAATCCTTTACACGCATCCGGACTGCCTCGACCACGATCCCGGCCCCTATCATCCCGAAGCCCCGGCCCGCCTGCGCGCCGTGCTGGCGGCGCTCGCCGCGCCGGGATTTGCCGCCCTCGACCGACGTGAGGCGCCGGCGGCGGAACTCGACGACCTGCTGCGCGTGCATTCACGGCGGCATGTGGAGCATATTCTGGCGGCGGTTCCGCAAGCCGGTCACGTCGCTCTTGACGCCGATACGGTGATCTCGGCGGCCTCCGGACGCGCGGCCCTGCACGCCGCGGGCGCCGTGGTTGCGGCCGTCGACGCCGTCGTCGCCGGCGACGCCGCCAACGCCTTTTGCGCCGTCCGGCCGCCGGGCCATCATGCCGAACCCGAACGGGCCATGGGTTTCTGCCTGTTCAACAACGCCGCGATCGGTGCTTTGCGAGCCCGCATCGTGCACGGGCTCGACCGGGTTGCGGTGGTCGATTTCGATGTCCACCATGGCAACGGCACGCAAGCGGCGTTCGCGGCTGACCCAAGCCTATTCTATGCGTCGACGCATCAGTCGCCGCTCTACCCCGGCACCGGGGCGGCAGACGAGACCGGGGTCGGCAATATCGTCAACGCACCCCTGCCGCCGCTGGCCGGATCGAAGCACTTTCGTCACGCGTTTGGTGCAAAGATCCTGCCGGCGCTCGATCAATTCGGGCCGGACCTCGTGATCGTCTCGGCCGGCTTTGACGCGCATCGAGCCGACCCGCTGGCGCAGTTGCTGCTGGACGAGGGGGATTATCGCTGGGTCAGCCAACAACTGGTCGCGCTTGCCGCGCGCCATGCCCAGGGACGGCTCGTCTCGACCCTGGAAGGCGGTTACGATCTTGCAGCCCTGGCGGCAAGCGCGGCGGTCCATGTCGCAGCGTTGATGGCGGCGTGAGCGGCACAAGATCCGCGGCCTGTTGCAGTGGCGCGATGAAAGGAAAATAATGTTCGCTCGACGATGGCGCAGCGCCGGTTCATTCTCGCCCATTTTGCTAAATTGAGCTGATGACCGAAACCGACCCCGCCGAGATCGACGCGATGAGTTTCGAGGATGCGCTCGCCGAACTCGAACAGATTGTGCGCCGTCTCGAGGGCGGCCAGGTCAAGCTCGACGAGGCAATTCAATCCTACGAACGCGGTGCCCTCTTGAAGCAACATTGCGAGCGCAAACTCAACGAGGCGCGGCAGCGGGTTGATCGAATTGTCGTCGGCCCCGACGGCGCCCTTTCGGCGGAGCCGGCAAAGCTTGACTGATACCCTGTGGCCCGATCCGCTCTCCTTCGAGCAGGCCCTGTCAGAGGCGGCCAGCCTGACTGATTCGCTGCTCGACCGGCTGCTCGTTGCGCCCCGCGACCTCGAAGCGCGGGTCTATGAGGCGATGCGCTACGCCGCGCTGAGCCCGGGCAAGCGGCTGCGGCCGTTTCTGGTGCTGGCCGGCGCCCGGTTGTTCGCGGTCGATCGTCGATGCGCGCTGCAGGTGGCGGCCGCAATCGAGATGGTTCATGCCTATTCCTTGGTTCATGACGACCTGCCGGCCATGGACGACAGCGATCTGCGGCGGGGGCGGCCGACCTGTCATAAGGAATTCGACGAGGCGACGGCGATTCTCGCCGGCGACGGCTTGCTGACCCGCGCATTCGAAGTGCTGGCGCATCCCGACACCCACGCCGATCCGGCCGTGCGCTGCGAGCTTGTCGCCGCACTTGCGGCCGCCGCCGGCGCTGCCGGCATGGTCGGCGGCCAAATGATCGACCTGATCGCCGAGCATCGTCAGCTCGACATCGGCGCCATCACCCGCCTGCAGCGGATGAAGACGGGAGCACTGATCGCATTCGCCTGCGAGGCCGGCGCGGTGTTGGCCAAAGCCCCGCTCGAGGCGCGCACGGCGCTGCGCGGTTACGCGCACGATCTCGGGCTGGCGTTTCAGATCGCTGATGATCTGCTTGACGTGGAGGGCTCGGCCGCCGAGACCGGCAAGCCGGTCGGCGCCGACGCCGCCGCCGGCAAGGCCACCTTTGTTTCCATCCTCGGCGTCGATCAGGCGCGCCGCCAAGCCGAACGGCTGATCGGCCAGGCCGTCACCCACCTTGATTTGTTCGGAGCAAGAGCGGAACTTTTAGGCGAGGCGGCGCGATTTGTTATCAGCCGCCGCACGTAAGGAGCCAGCATTGGACCCAAATCCGATCCGCGCGATCTCCAATCGGACGCCGTTGCTCGACCGGGTCGATACGCCGGCCGATTTGCGGCGGTTGCCTGAATCGGACCTGCGGCAGCTTGCCGACGAACTGCGCGCCGAGCTGATCGACGCGGTTTCGATCACCGGCGGTCATTTCGGCGCCGGGCTTGGCGTTGTCGAGTTGACGGTCGCGCTTCATTACGTCTTCGACACGCCGAATGACCGCCTGATCTGGGACGTCGGACATCAGGCTTATCCGCACAAAATCCTGACCGGACGGCGCGACCGGATCCGTACGATCCGCCAGGGCGGCGGGCTCTCCGGGTTCACCAAGCGCTCGGAGAGCGAATACGATCCGTTTGGCGCCGCTCACAGTTCGACCTCGATCTCCTCGGCACTCGGTATGGCCGTCGCCCGTGATCTGCGCGGCGAGCGGCGCAACGTGATCGCGGTGATCGGCGACGGGGCGATGAGCGCCGGCATGGCTTACGAGGCGATGAACAATGCCGGGGCGATGGATTCGCGGCTGATCGTTATTCTCAACGACAACGACATGTCGATCGCCCCGCCGGTGGGCGCGATGAGCGCCTATCTGTCGCGGCTCTTGTCGTCGAAATCATTCATGTCGTTGCGCAATATCGCCAAGGAAGTGGCCCGGCATTTCCCCAAGCCGCTCGAAGACGCCGCCCGTCGCGCCGAAGAATTAGCACGAGGTTTTGTGACCGGCGGCACCTTATTCGAGGAGATGGGATTCTATTACGTCGGGCCGATCGATGGCCACAACATCGACCATTTGCTGCCGGTGTTGAAAAACGTTCGCGACACCAAGGAAAGCGGGCCGATCCTGGTGCATGTGGTGACCGAAAAGGGGCACGGATATTTGTCCGCCGAACAAGCCGAGGACAAATGGCATAGCGTCGCCAAATTCGATGTGATCACCGGCACCCAGGCCAAATCAAGCTCGAAGGCGCCCTCCTACACCAGCGTGTTCGCCAAGGCCCTGATCAAAGAAGCCGAACATGACGACCGCATCATCGCCATTACCGCGGCAATGCCGTCAGGCACCGGGCTCAACCTCTTTGGCGAGAAGTTTCCCAATCGGTGCTTTGACGTCGGGATCGCCGAGCAGCATGCGGTCACCTTTGCGGCGGGCCTTGCCGCCGAGGGCATGAAGCCGTTCGCGGCGATCTATTCGACGTTTCTGCAGCGCGCCTATGACCAGGTCGTGCACGACGTCGCGATCCAGAGCCTGCCGGTGCGATTTGCGATCGACCGCGCCGGGCTGGTCGGCGCCGATGGCAAGACCCATGCCGGCTCGTTCGACATCACCTATCTCGGTTGCCTGCCCGGTTTTGTGATCATGGCCGCCGCCGACGAGGCCGAATTGATGCATATGGTCGCGACCTGTGCGGCGTATGACGAAGGCCCGTCGGCCGTGCGTTATCCGCGCGGCGATGGCATCGGGGTGCCGCTTCCCGAGCGCGGGACGCCGCTGGAGATCGGTCGCGGCCGGATTCTGCGCGAAGGCACCACGATCGCTCTGTTGAACCTCGGTGCGCGGCTCGGCGAATGCATGAAGGCGGCGCAGGAACTGGCCTCGTACGGCTTGTCGACAACCGTGGCCGATGCCCGCTTCGCCAAACCGCTCGACACCGACCTGATCGCCCGGTTGGTGCGTGAGCACGAGGTGGTGATCACAATCGAGGAGGGAGCGATCGGCGGCTTCGGCAGCCATGTATTGCATTATCTGGCGGGGGCCGGCCTGCTCGATCACGGGATCAAAATTCGCACGATGGTGCTGCCGGACCTCTTCCTCGACCACGACAGCCCGCAGGCCCAATACGACAAGGCCGGGCTCAACGCCCGCCACATCGTCGCGACGGCGCTGGGCGCGCTCGGTCGTGAAATCGTCGACCAGCCGGCGCGGGCCTGAAGCGAGCGGCGGGGCCCGACGACCGATCCAGGCCATATCCGGAGGTGGTGGCAAGGGAACGAGCCGATCAGCTTTTGACGCGGCAGGGATTGGCCGAAAGCCGGTCGCGGGCCCAGGCCATGATCCTCGCCGGGCTCGTCTTTGCCGGTGAGCGGCGGGTCGCCAAGCCCGGTGAGCTGCTGGCCGCGGATACCGTGCTTGCGGTCCGCGGCCGTGACCATCCTTGGGTCTCGCGCGGCGGCGTCAAGCTCGCTCATGCGCTCGCGCATTTCTCGCTCAACCCGGCCGGTGCGGTCGCGCTTGACATCGGAGCGGCGACCGGCGGCTTTACCGACGTCTTGCTGGCCCATGGCGCACGGCGCGTCTATGCGGTCGATGTCGGCCACGGACAGCTCGCCTGGCGATTGCGCGGTGATCCGCGGGTCATCGTCCTGGAGCGCACCAACGCGCGTTATCTGACCCGCGCGCAGATCCCCGAACCCGTCGATTTTATCGTCTGCGATGCAAGCTTTATCGGGTTGGGGACGGTGTTGCCGACGCCGCTCGCCTTCGCTGCGCCGGCGGCGGTTCTGGTGGCGCTTATCAAGCCGCAATTCGAGGCTGGGCCCGAACAGGTGGGCAAGGGCGGCGTGGTTCGCGACCCCGCGGTACACCGCGCCGTGTGCGCGCGCGTCGCCGGCTGGCTTGCGCAACAACCCGGCTGGCGGGTGCGAGGCGTCGTCGAAAGCCCGATCCGCGGCCCGGAGGGCAACCGCGAATTTCTGATTTGCGCACGCCACGACCACACCGGCGAATAAAGCCCCCTCAAAGGTCGGATCAGACCGTTTCGGCCTCGCCGGCGACGACCTTCAAGACGGTTTGCAAATCCCCGAACCGGAACGGCTTTTCGACCAGCGCCGGCGGCCGTTCGGCCGCGGATTGCTGCGGCCGGAATTTGCCGCCGCTCAAAGTGACGGTCGGAATTCCCAGATGCGCACATTTGAGGCCGAGATCGATCGCCGGGTCCGGATCGAGCACCATATCGGTGATGACGATATCAACCCGTCGCGCCGCCAGCGAGGTCGTCGCTTCCGCGGCGCTGCTGCACGCTTCGACCGCATGCCCGCAATCCGCCAGGATGCCGGCAAAGAATTGACGGATGCGCCGATCCGGCTCGGCGAGGAGAATGCGCGCCATCGGCTACCTCCTCCGCGGGGTCAACCATCCGCGCGATCAAAACCTGCAGAGTCTAAAAAAGAGTGAAGATCCGCCGCGGCCGGGGCGCGCGGCGGCAGCGGTGGAACGGAGATACGGGCCCGAATCGTCACGGCCGCAGCGGATTTTCGGTGTGGTGAGAGCGCCCAGGCCAACCCGTTGCGGCGGCTTGCGGCGCGGGTCGCGCGGGCGCTCCTGTCGCGGTGCAAAAAGCGTGGACATTTATCCCCAACCTGAAGGAAAGTAGCGCTACCATAGACAAACCGTTGTGACGCAACAGCGCCGGTTGCTGCTTCGCGTTGGGGGGTCAGCTGAAGTCAAATTCCGCCCCATTGGCCGGGTCTATCTGGCGCCGGTTCGCTGACAATGGTTAGCGAACGCAGCTTTTTGTTCCTGCAGAGCCTGCCGGCGCGGTTCTTTGAACGCCTGGGCGCCGCTCTTGCCGCGCGCGGTCATGGTGTCTACCGGATCAATTTCAACGGTGGCGATCGCGCCTTCTGGCGGCTGCCCAACGGCGTCGATTTTCGCGGACGCGAGCACGAGTGGCCGGAGTTTCTCGATCAATTCGTCACCGACCATGCGATCAGCGACATCATCCTGTTCGGTGACTGTCGCCCGCTCCATCGGGCCGCGATCCGGATTGCCGAACAACGCTGCCTGCTCGTGCATGTCGTCGAGGAAGGCTATTTGCGCCCCGACTGGATCACCTTCGAGCAAGGGGGCGTCAACGGATATTCGTCACTGCCCAAAGACCCTGATTGGTATCGCGAACAGGCGCGCCTGCTGCCCGAATGGCAGCCGCCGCCGCGGGTGCCAAGCAGCTTTCGCCGCCGCGCATGCGAGGACATCCTCTATTACCTCGCATCGACGGCGGAGATGTGGCGCTTTCCGCATTACCGCACGCACCGCCCCTATTATCAGGCGGTCGAATATGCCGGGTGGGCGCGACGTCTGTTGCTGAGGCGCCGCTCCGAGCGCCGCGCCGCCGCAGAAATCGCCGCGCTTCGCGGCGATCCGCGCTATTTCTTCCCGCTGCAACTCGATTGTGATTCCCAGATGCGGGTGCATTCCCCGTTTCGCGCCACGCATCTCGCCATCGACCATGTGCTAAGCTCGTTCGCGGCGCATGCGCCATCGACCGCGCGGCTCATCGTAAAACTGCATCCGATGGATAGCGGGCTGGTTGATTGGGCCGGCATGGTCGGTCATCTTGCGGCGGAATATTTGGTTGCCGAACGGGTCACCGTGCTCGACGGCGGCGATCTGCCAAAGGTCCTGGCCGGGGCCGACGCCGTGGTCACCGTCAATAGCACGGTCGGCGCCCAGGCGGTTGCCAGAGGACTGCCGGTCATCGCGCTGGGCAAAGCGGTGTACGATATGCCGGGGCTCACCTATCAGGGCGGCCTCGACGATTTCTGGACCGACGCGCGGCCCCCCGACCCGTCGCTGTTCGACGCGGTTCGCCGGGTTCTGGCGGCGCGGGCCATGATACCGGGTTCGTTCTTCAACGAGGCCGGCCTGCGGCTCGCCGTCGCGGCCGCAACCGAGCGGCTCGAAGCCGCCTACGCAAGGCCTGCGCGGGTGGCGGTCGCGGTCCAACTCCCGGTCGCGGACACCGCCGGCGCCACTTTCGCCGCCGGCTCCTAGGCTTGGCGACGGGAGCCGGCCGCGCCCAAGGGCCGCTCAACTTATTTGGCCGCCGGCGTCACCGCGCGTAATTTTGCGCCGAGAAAGCGACCGTCGTTGCCGAATTCGAACGCAAATCGCACCCGCCCGACAATTGCACAAGCATGGCACAAATCGCGCAGTAGATAGCCGACCACGATCTCGCGTCCGCCATCCCCCACCTCGGGGCCGGCGGGACCGCGCTGTCCTGGCCAGAGCATGGCGTTCGGGTAGCGTCTGCGGATGGTCCGGTAAACCGGTGAGGCGTCGAGCTGGGTCAAATCCAGGCGATCAAAATCGTCGACATCGATCAACGGTGGCGAACCGTTGACCAGAAGCCAAGCCTCGTTCTGATTGGCGCGGAACGGGTAGGCGACATGGGCCACCGAGACCCGACCGCCGGTCGGGTCGAGAGCCGCGAGAAAGCCTTCATTGTCGAGGCGCCGGGTGAAATCGAGGGCCGCGGGCGAGGCGCCGGCGGCGGCCATCTCTGCCGCGAAGCAGGCGTCAAACGCCGCGCCTTGACGTCCGTCACAGCGGCGGTGAAAGCGCTCCATGAAGCCCGCGGCGGGGCGCCACACCGCCGCCGGCGTGACCGGCGGCAGCGGGGTCATTGCCACGCCCGTCAGGCAAATGACGAGCGCCGCAACCGCCTGGCCGACAGCGCGAACCCCGGCGTGCGGCGCCCGCTCAGTTCGGCGTCCAGACGAGGCTGCGGATCTCGGTAAACTCACGCGGCAGCTTGCTCCAACTGTCGCCGGCATTGTCACTGGCGTAGAGCTCGCCGTAATGGCTGCATGCGAGAACCAGCCCGGGATCGGCGGTGTGGGTCGCAAATGCCCAGATCGGCGAGTTCGGCCGATCCGGCAGCGGCAGCTGTCGCCAGCTCTTGCCGCCATCGGTCGACCGCTGAATGGCGCCCGTCGTCCCCGCCGCCCCGTCGCCGGTGGCCACGAACACCGTGTCGGGATCATCGCTCTTGACCGCCAGCCCACGACAATAGGGCAGGCTGAATTGCTGGCTGACGCCAAGTCCCTGCCAGCTCTCGCCGGTGTCGAGGCTGGCGAAGATCTCGCGCGGTGTGCTGGTCCAGACCGTCCGGCTATTTCCCGAGGCGCGCACCGCGACATCATGGATGTCGGGGTCACTGAGCCCGCCCGTTATCCGCGTCCAGGTCTCGCCCCCGTCGAGACTGCGGCGGACGCCGTCGACCTCGACCCCGGCCCAGACGACGCGGCTGTCGGCCGGATCGACCGCAAGCGCGGTGACCCGCGGCACCCCGACATTCGGGCATTCCTCGACCATATCGACCGGCAATTTCCGCCAGCTGCGGCCGCCATCATGCGAACGGAACAGCGCGGCGGGCCGGGTCCCGGCGAAGACGGTGTCGGGGTCGCGCGGGTCAAAGGCGATCTTCCAGACGTCCATCCGGTTCATCGGCGAGTCGATATGTTCAAAGCTGCGGCCGCCATCGAGGCTCTTATAGAGGCCGTCATCGGCGCCGAGAAACACCGTGCGCGGCTCGCGCGGATGAACCGCCACGCCATAGACCCGGCTTTCATTGCCGACCCCGCGGCCGACCCGGCGCCAACACGCGCCGCCATCCTCGCTGGTCCAAGCGCCGCTGCCGACGGTGCCGATACAGATGGTGATGTTCGCGGTCATGACCCGTTGTCCCAGCCGGTATGCGAGATATCGATTACGACGCCGTCAGGACCGGCCCATTTCATCTCGAAATTGCGGTGGGCGCCGGGCGCCATCTCCATGTCGAGACCGTCTTTGGCGGTCAATTGCCGGCCGTCGGCTTGTTCAATCCGTGCCACCGCCTCGTCGAGATCGTCGACTTCGAAGCCGAAATGGTGGATGCCGCTGAAATTCGGTCCGTGTGCGCCGACATCCGGGTCTTTTTCGGTTTTGAAATTGAGGATCGCCATGTTGATGTAGCCATCGGTCAAAAATACCGCACCGCGTGGGTTGCGCCGGATTTCGCGCATGCCGAAGGCTTTTTTGTAGAAGGCCGCCGTCTTGTCCGGGTCATGGGTGGTCAGCGCGATATGTCGGAGTTTGGCCATCTCGTACCTCCTTGCTCGGCCGGGCGGGCGAGGTGTGCCGCGGGCACCCTCAGCCGTCCGGGCAACAGCCTAATACGCGCCGCCCAGGCACGCAAATCCGACGGATTTACCGGGATAATCGCGCCGTCAACACCGTCAGAGCCCGCAATCGGCGCGCGAATTCGCCGAGCGGCGCGCTTAGAAATAGCGCGCGAGATTGGCGCGGATGCGGTCGATGATCGGCACTCCCGGGTCCGGGAAAGCAAAGGGCGCGCCGCTGATCGTCTCGCACACTTCGATATAGAGCCGCGCCGCTTCGGCCACGATGTCGCGCGGGATCGGCGGGATCGGCTCGCGATACGGGTCGCATCGCGCCGTCACCCAGGCCCTGACGACATCCTTGTCGAGGCTGTCGGGCGCTTCGTCTGCCGCAAACCGGCGCGCGTAGCTCGCGGCAAGCCAATAGCGGCTGCTGTCCGGGGTGTGGATCTCGTCGGCGAGCACGATTGCGCCGCTTTCGTCAAGGCCGAATTCATATTTGGTATCGACCAGGATCAGGCCGCGACGGGCGGCGATCTCGCGGCCGCGCGCAAACAGCGCCAAAGCCACACTCTGGACATTCTCCCATTGCTCGCGGGTCAGCAATTGGCGCGCCACAATCTCGTCCGGTGTTAATGGCTCGTCATGGCCGCCCTCGCCGGCTTTGGTCGTCGGCGTCAGGATCGTCGCCGGCAGCTTTTGGTTATGGCGCAACCCGTCGGGAAGCCGCACGCCGTAAACCTGCCGCTGGCCGGCGCGATACATCGGCCAGATCGAAGTGGCGGTGGTGCCGGTCAGATAATCGCGGACGACGATCTCGACCGGCAACATCGACAACCGCCGGCCAACGAGGACGTTGGGATCAGGGTATTCGAGAACGTGGTTGGGGCAAATGTCACGGGTGGCGTCGAACCAGAACCGGGCGATCGCGGTCAAGGCCTGTCCCTTGAGCGGGATCGCCGTCACGATCCGGTCAAAGGCGCTCAATCGGTCGGTCGCGATGATGATGCGACGGCCATCGCGAAGGTCGTAATTGTCGCGAACCTTACCGCGGTAATAGTTGGGCAGTTCGGCGATCGAGGCTTCGTACAGAACCTGATCGAGATAGGGGTCGAGCCGGCGCATCGCATTTCCGGGAGATAGCAAGGCTAGCGATGCCCGCCGCCGCCATGACCCCCGCCCCAGCCGCCTCCATGCCAGCCACCGCCGTGCCAGCCACCGCCGTGCCAGCCACCCCCGTGCCAGCCGCCACCGGCCCAACCGCCATGCCATCCGCCCCAGCCGGCATGGGCGTAGCCCCAACCCCCGCGCCAGCCGCCCCAGCCCCAGCCGCCACGCCAACCCCAACAACAGCCGCGGCCCCACCACCAGGGCCCCCACCAGCCGCCCCACCAAGCGAGCGTGACCGGCCAGTAGCCGGGCCAACCCCACCATCCGGCATACCACCACGGCGACCAGCCCCACCACGGCCAGCCCCAGCTGTAATAGGGCGTGGCCCAACCGCTGCCGGACCAGGTCGAACCATAGCCGTAACCGCCGCTCGGAGACTGGTTGTAGTAATTGTAGTAAGGTTGCTGATAGGAGTGCGTTGCGGTGTTTGACTGCGGATATGAATAATTCGGCGTCGTTGTATTGGGATAGGGTTGGGAGGAAGAATAGGGCTGGGAATAGGAATAGGTTTGTGCGGTCGCCGGCGCCAAACTCTGACCCGTGACCCCGATTCCGGCCAGCAATCCGGTTGCGGCGAACGCGATGCGCCGCAACCGACCCAGCCTCACATCCGACCGCATCTCTGCCTCCTTTTGCCGGCCCGGAGCTCCGCAACAGTGCTATATGGATAGGCGAGCGCGCTTGTCATCCTCCCCGGCGGGGTTGACCGGCAGCGCTCATGATAGGCGTAGCGGTTTGGCTCCACGAGCAGAAAAGGGATGGCGGTGAGCGACGCGCGCAACCCGGCAAATGCATCTGCCGCGCTGCCGCAGCAGGCGCCGTTGATCCGGGTCACGGCAATGCCTGCCGACGCCAATCCCAATGGCGACATCTTCGGCGGCTGGCTGCTCGCACAAATGGATCTGGCCGGCGGCAATCTTGCGATGCGGCGGGCGCGGGGGCGTTGCGCCACGGTCGCGGTCGACGGCATGGTGTTTCACGAGCCGGTGCTGGTCGGCGACGAAGTCAGCTGCTATGGCGAAATCATCCGGACCGGGCGCAGCTCAATTACGACCCGGATCGAAGCTTGGCGGCGCAACCTCGCCTCGGGCGAGGTGCGCAAGGTGACGCAGGCGATCTTCACCTATGTAGCCATCGGCGCGGACCGGCGACCGCGCCGCTTGCCGCCAAATGACTGAGCGCCGCCCGCGGCGGGTCGGCATGGCAAATCCCGAGCCGGCGCGATCAAAGAGAGGCAGAGGCTATCGGCGGTGCACGCTGGCGCGCGAGCGGGCACTCCCAGGGCGCGACAATGGCTGGCCCGCCGCCCAGGCTTGCTGAGGGATATCGAATGCCGCCCACCTACCGCCCGCGCCGCAGCATCCTCTTTGTGCCGGGGTCCAATCGGCGGGCGCTCGAGCGCGCCCGCGACCTGCCCGCCGATGGGTTGATCTTCGATCTTGAGGACGCGGTCGCCCCGGGCGCAAAGGCCGAGGCCCGTATCGCCGCTGCCGCAGCGCTCGCCGCCGGCGGCTACGGCCGGCGCGAGCGGGTGCTCCGCGTCAACGCGCTGTCCACCGCCTGGGGAGAAGCCGATCTCGCCGCCGCCGCAACCATGCCGCTCGACGCGGTGCTGCTGCCGAAGGTCGAGCGGGCCGGACAGGTCGATGATGCCGTCGCCGCCCTCGACCGCGCCGGGGCGCCCGCCAGCCTCGAGCTGTGGTGCATGCTGGAAACGCCGCGCGGCATTCTCGCAGCCGCAGAAATCGCCGCAGCCAACCCCCGGGTGACCGCCCTCGTCGCCGGCACTTCCGACCTGACCAAGGAACTCCATGCCCGGCACACCCGCGAGCGCGGGCCAGTGGCGACGGCGCTCGGGCTGCTGCTGCTTGCGGCACGCGCCTATGGCCAGGCGGCCCTCGACGGTGTTCACCTCGACATCGCCGACCACGAGGGTTTTGCCGAAGCCTGCGAACAGGGCAAGGCACTCGGTTTTGACGGCAAGACCTTGATCCATCCGAGCCAGATCGAAATCGCCAACCGGGTCTTCGCTCCGGCGGCAAGCGAACTCGCCTGGGCGCGCCGCGTGATTGCCGCCCATGCCGAGGCGACCGCGCGCAGCGCTGGTGTCGCGCTCGTCGACGGCCGACTCGTCGAAAATCTGCATGTCGAGGAAGCGCGCCGCGTGGTCGCAATCGCCGAAGCGATCGCCCAAATAGAAGAGGCCGATAGGCCATCGGGTTCGGATGCGGGCGAAAGCCGGGCCGGTTGCGTTGACACCTCGCGGAACGGGGTCTAAGTCACTCGCCGCGCGCTTGTCGCGACCATGTCCCATTCGTTGCGGCTGCAATGCCGGCCAATCCCTCATTTCCCGGCCGCGACCGCCCGGGGTCAGCGCCGGGACAGGGTTGCGGCATGCGCAGCCCGGGTACCGTTTGAGAGAAGGCGAGGAAGTATCGGTGGCCGATAACAAGACTTCACAGCCGGCAGCCCTGACACCCGCATTGCGGCCATTATCGCCGCATCTTCAAATCTACCGCTGGCAGCTGACTTCGGTCATGTCGATCCTGCATCGCGCCAGCGGCATCGCACTGAGCGCGGGCGGCGTGCTGCTTGTCTGGTGGCTGGTGGCCGCGGCCAGCGTACCCGAGGCCTATAATGCGGTCCAGAATTTCCTCGGATCCTGGCTCGGCGTGCTGTTGCTGCTGGGCTGGTCGGCGGCGCTGTTCTACCATTTGTGCAACGGCATCCGGCACCTTGTCTGGGATACGGGCCATGCCCTCGACCTTAGATCGACCTATGTCGGCGGCTGGGCGGTGGTTGGCGCGAGCACGGTGCTGACCGCGATCGCCTGGGTGGCGGGCATCTGGCATTGGGTTGGCTGAGCCGCGATGTCGCGCGCCCGCACCGCGCCGCCCAGCCGCCTGCGCTCGCCCTTGGGACGAGCGCGCGGCCTTGGTTCGGCCAAGGAAGGTGTCGAGCACTGGATCGCGCAACGAATTACCGCGGTGGCCTTGGTGCCGCTGGCGCTGTGGTTTGTCGCGGCGATGATCGGAGTGGTCGGCGCCGATTACGACACGATGCAGGATTGGGTTGGCCGGCCGCTGCCGGCGATTGTGCTGGTCCTGCTTCTGATCGCAACCTTTTACCATGCAGCGCTCGGCCTCCAGGTTGTGATCGAGGATTATGTGCACGGCGAACTGGCCCGGATCGGCTGCGTCGTCGTTGTGCGGCTCGTATGTGTCGCGCTCGCCATCGCCGGCATTGTCGCAGTCCTCAGCCTGGCGCTGGGTGTCGCCGATTAGTCGAGCGCTGAGCGATAAAGGAGGTGGGGCAATGCCCGCCGCGTATCCGATCACCGATCACACCTATGACGTCGTCGTCGTCGGCGCCGGCGGAGCCGGGCTGCGCGCAACTCTGGGCTGCACCGCCGCCGGGCTCAACACCGCCTGCCTGACCAAGGTGTTCCCGACCCGCAGCCATACCGTCGCGGCTCAGGGCGGCGTCGCCGCGGCGCTCGGCAACATGGAGGCCGATGACTGGCGCTGGCACATGTACGACACGGTCAAGGGGTCCGATTGGCTCGGCGACCAGGACGCCATCGAATACATGTGCAAGAACGCGATCCCCGCGGTCATCGAGCTCGAACATTTCGGCGTGCCGTTTTCGCGCACCGAGGCCGGCCGCATCTATCAGCGCCCGTTCGGCGGCCACATGACCGATTACGGCGACGGCGACCCGGCGAGGCGGGCCTGTGCGGCCGCCGACCGTACCGGCCACGCCATCATTCATACGCTCTACCAGCAGTGTCTGAAGCACAACGCCCAGTTCTTCGTCGAATATTTTGCGCTCGACCTGATCATCGACGACGAGGGCGTGTGCCGCGGCGTCATGGCGTGGGATCTTGGCGATGGCAGCCTGCACCGCTTCCGGGC
Source organism: Alphaproteobacteria bacterium (assembly GCA_021324875.1). Lineage (GTDB taxonomy): Bacteria > Pseudomonadota > Alphaproteobacteria > ATCC43930 > CGMCC-115725 > AP-15. The sequence continues at coordinate 2,719 of JAJPIH010000110.1, read as the reverse complement.
GCAGCTTGTGATCCTCGGCACCGGCGGCTACGGCCGCGCCTATTTCTCCTGCACCTCGGCCCACACCTGCACCGGTGACGGCAATGCGATGGTATTGCGCGCCGGGCTGCCGCTGCAGGACATGGAATTTGTCCAATTCCACCCGACCGGGATCTACGGCGCCGGCTGCCTGATCACCGAGGGGGCGCGCGGCGAAGGCGGCTATCTGACCAACAGCGAAGGCGAGCGGTTCATGGAGCGTTATGCGCCGCACGCCAAGGATCTCGCCTCGCGCGACGTCGTCAGCCGGTCGATGACCATCGAGATCCGGGAGGGGCGCGGTTGCGGGCCGCTCAAGGACCATATCCTGCTGCATCTCGAACATCTCTCACCCGAGGTGCTGCATCATCGGTTGCCGGGCATCACCGAGACCGCCCGCATCTTTGCCGGGGTCGATTTGACCCGCGAGCCGATCCCGGTTTTGCCGACGGTCCATTACGACATGGGCGGGATCCCGACCAATTATCACGGCGAGGTGCTGAACCCGTCGGCCGACGATCCGGAGCGGGTTTTCCCGGGGCTGATGGCGATTGGTGAAGCGGCCTGCGTCTCGGTGCACGGCGCCAACCGCTTGGGCTGCAATTCGCTGTTGGATATCGTGGTGTTTGGCCGCGCCGCAGCACATCGCGCCGCCGAGCTGATCACCCCGGGCGCACCGCAAAAGCCGCTGCCCGACGCCGCCGGCGAGGCGGCCATCGCGCGCCTCGATGCCGTGCGCCATGCCCGGGGTCCGCGCAAGACCGGCGAGATCCGGCTCGAGATGCAGCGGGTGATGCAGAACAATTGCGCGGTATTCCGCAATGCCGAAATATTGAAAGAAGGGGTCGAAAAAATCGACCGCGTTGCGCAAAGTTTTGCCGAGCTTGGCATCACCGACCACTCGCTGATCTGGAACAGCGACTTGGCCGAGGCGCTGGAGCTTGAAAATCTGCTCGAGCAGGCGGTCGTGACCATGCATTCGGCCTATAACCGGACCGAGAGCCGCGGCGCGCATGCGCGTGAAGATTATCCCGAGCGTGACGATGTCAACTGGCTCAAGCACACCCTCGGCTGGCTCGACGCAGACGGCCGGGTCAGGATCGGCCACCGCCCGGTGCATCTCTACACCTTATCGAACGAGGTGCAGGCGTTTCCACCCAAGGCCCGGGTCTATTGAAGCCGGGCGAGGCGCATTCTCTTGCCGCGCTCTGACTCTTGCCGCGCTCTGACGGGCGATCAGATGGCTCAACAGTACCAAATCGCCGCGGCGGGGATTGCGGCTCGGCGGCTTTCCCGGGCAGCACGGGGTCGTGTTGGCCGGGAACGCTCGGCGACGATCGCGCCGGCGGCGGGCGCCTCGCCTTTATGCAAGTGAGGCAACAGGAATTTCCCGATGGCTGAATTCACCCTGCCGGCAAATTCGAAGCCCGGGGTCGGCAAGACGGTTCCCGCGCCGCCCGGCGCCAAGCGCGTGCGCCAATTCCGGATTTATCGGTGGAGCCCCGACGACGGCAAAAACCCGGTCATCGACAGCTTTTGGCTCGATCTCGACCAGTGCGGCCCGATGGTGCTCGACGCGCTGATCAAGATCAAGAACGAGATCGACACGACCCTGACCTTTCGCCGGTCGTGCCGCGAGGGGATTTGCGGCTCCTGCGCGATGAATATCGACGGGGTCAACACGCTGGCCTGCCTGAAAGCGATCGAGGACATTCGCGGTCCGGTCCGGATCTACCCGCTGCCGCACATGCCGGTGGTCAAGGATCTCGTGCCCGATTTGAGCCATGTCTATGCGCAATACCGGTCGGTGCGACCGTGGCTGCAGAGTGAGAGCCCGCCGCCGCCCGACCGTGAATATCCGCAATCGGTCGAGGAGCGCGACCAGCTCGATGGCTTGTGGGAATGCATCTTGTGCTTCTGCTGCTCGACCGCCTGCCCAAGCTATTGGTGGAACGGCGACCGCTATCTCGGTCCGGCGATTTTGCTGCAGGCTTATCGCTGGATCGCCGACAGCCGCGACGAGGCGACCGGCGAGCGGCTTGACGCGCTCGAAGACCCGTTCCGACTTTACCGTTGCCACACGATCATGAACTGCACCCGAACCTGCCCGAAAGGGCTCAACCCGGCCAAGGCGATCGCCGAGATCAAGAAGCTGCTGGTTTTGCGCCGGTGAAACCGGGCGCCGCACAGCACATCAGTTCTCCGCATCAAAAATCTGGTTTCGGCAGCGGCCGAGCCGGGGCGCGGATGACCACCGGCGGCTGCCCGTCATCGTCGATCGCCGCCCAGCCCCAATCGAGCAACGGCATGGCCGAGCGGGCAAAGGCGACAACCCGCCCGACAGCGGCCGGGGATTGCAGTTCGGCATCACTCAAAGCCGCATGCGCGGTGAATGATTTCCACCCCACATAGTCTTCGATCGGTGTGCCCTTGGCGATTTCGAAGCCGCGCGGCGGACGCGAGAGCCGGTCGTCGCTGTAAAGGGGATGCCCGGCCCGCTCCAGCGCCGCCGCCATGTCCAAAAATCCGTCCGGATCGGCGATGATCGCGCGTCGCAGCCGGGCAAGCAAATCCGGCCGCGGATGCCAGAACCCCGCCGCCACCATCGACTCTCCCGGCGCGAAGTGGAGGTAGAGAACGCCCGGATCACGCCGCTCTCCCGAGCGCGTCAGCACCGCGCCCGCATGGGTCTTGTAGAGCC
>JAJPIH010000105.1 GCA_021324875.1 Alphaproteobacteria bacterium | reverse complement strand
TCGGGCGAGAACCGCCGCAACCCTTCCGGAAGCCGCCCGGTCAGCACAAACTGGCTGATCGCCTGTGCTGTCACCGGGGTCAGCAGGATGCCGTTGCGATGATGCCCGGTGGCGACAACGAGCCCGTCGATGGCGCCGGGGCCAAGCATCGGGGCGTCGTCGCGTGACCCCGGACGAAAGCCGACCCAGGTCTCTGCCACCGGCAAATCCTCGATCGTCGGCACCGCCCGCCAGGCGCCGTCGAGCAGCGCCAGAAGCCCGCCGGCGGTCAGGTTATCGTCAAACCCACGCTCCTCAACCGTGCCGCCGACAATGAGCCGGCCGTCGAGCCGCGGCACCAGATAACCACCGTTAGGCAGCCACACGACATGACGCAGCAGGGGTGCGGCCGGGTCCATGCGCAGCGCCAGCATCTGCCCCTTGATCGGGCGGACCGGCGGCACGCAGCCCTCGGGCAGGCCGCCGATCTCTCGCGACCAGGCGCCGGCGGCGAGTACCACGACATCGGCCGGGTCGCGGCCGGCCGCGGTGATGACCGCGCGCACCCGGCCGCCGGCCACATCGACCGCTTGCACCGGACAGCCCTCGCAGAGGACGGCTCCGGACCGCCGGACGCCCGCGATCAACGCGGTTGCCAGCGCCCGGTTGTCGACCTGGTGATCGCGCGGGCTCAGCACGGCAGCCGCAATGCCCGGCCGCAAATGCGGCTCGCGCTGTCGGGCCGCCGCCCCCGACAGCCATTCGAGGTCAAGACCGAGATGCCGCTGGAATTCGAAATTGTGGCGCAATTGCTCGGCATCGTCGCGGGTGAGGGCGACCGCCATCGTGCCCTCGCTGCGATACCCCACACTCATGCCGGAAGCCGCCTCAAGGTCGCGGACAAAACCGGGCCACAGCCGCTGGCTCTCGAGGGTTAGCTCGAGCAGCCCCTCCTCGCCCGGCTCGGCCTCAACCGCAGCCGCCAGCATGCCGGCCGCCGCCCAGCTGGCGCCGCGCCCAGCCAGACCCCGGTCATAAATGGCCACTGTCCAGCCCGCCTGCGCGAGCCGCCAACCAATCGACAGGCCCATCACCCCAGCGCCGATAATAACGGCCCGGCCCGGTGACGGCGTTGATCGAGAGGACGCGGTAATCTTCAGGACTCCCTTCGCCGGGCGTGCCCGGCCAGGTTCAGTGGGTCTGATCTCAGCCGGCCGTCGCGCTTTGCACCCGCGCCGGACCGGCACCCCAGCCTTGCAGCAATGTCGACCGACCGCGCTGGGGATGCAAGAGTTTTTCAATTCGATGGCGGCGGGCGGGCTCTGCCGTGACCGGGCGGCCCGATCGATTCAGCGGCGCGATCGCGCATTCCCTTGTATGATCGGGCTCGCAGTTTGGCAGGAGTGCGCAATGGAGAAGGTATTCCCCGACGCCGATGCCGCGCTCGCGGGCTTGTTGCGAGACGGCATGACGATCATGGCAGGCGGGTTCGGCTTGTGCGGGATCCCTGAGCATCTGATCGCCGCCATCCGGCGCGCCGGGGTTCGGCAATTGACCGTGATCTCGAACAATGCCGGGATCGACGGCGTCGGGCTCGGCGTCCTGCTCGAGAGCCGGCAGATCCGCAAAATGATCTCGTCTTATGTCGGCGAGAACAAACTGTTCGAGGAACTTTATCTCAAAGGCGAACTGGAACTCGAATTCAACCCGCAAGGCACGCTTGCCGAACGCATCCGCGCCGGCGGTGCGGGAATCCCCGCGTTCTTCACCAAGACCGGGGTCGGCACGGTCATTGCCGAGGGCAAGGAAACGCGCGATTTCGACGGCGAAACCTATTTCATGGAGCGCGGCCTGACCGCCGACCTGGCGATCATCCATGCTTGGAAAGGCGATCGCGAGGGCAACCTCGTCTATCGCAAGACCGCCCGCAACTTCAACCCGGTCATGGCCACGGCGGGGCAGGTTACCGTGGCCGAGGTCGAGCATTTGGTCGAGCCCGGCGCCATCGAGCCCGACTGCATCCACACCCCCGGGATCTTCGTGCAGCGGATTGTTCACCCCACATCCTTCGAAAAACGCATCGAGCAGCGCACCGTGCGCCGCCGCGATGCGGCGAGCTGAGGAGAAGCACCATGCCCTGGTCACGCGAGGAGATGGCGCGCCGCGCGGCGAAGGAATTGCGGGACGGCTTTTACGTCAATCTCGGCATCGGCATTCCGACCCTCGTGTCGAATTACATCCCGCCCGGGATCACGGTCCAATTGCAAAGCGAGAACGGCATGCTCGGCATGGGCCCGTTTCCCTACGAGGGCGAGGAAGATCCCGATCTGATCAATGCCGGCAAACAGACGATCACCGAGCTGCCGACCACGAGCTATTTCGATAGCGCCCAGTCATTTGGCATGATCCGCGGCGGCCACATCGATCTGTCGATCCTCGGGGCGATGCAGGTTTCCGAGACCGGGGATCTGGCCAATTGGATGATCCCCGGCCGCATGGTCAAAGGCATGGGCGGCGCCATGGATCTGGTCGCCGGCGTCAAGCGGGTGATTGTGCTGATCGAACACACCGCCCGGGGCGAGCCCAAACTGCTGCACCGTTGCACCTTGCCGCTGACCGGCCAAGCTGTCGTCGACATGGTCATCACCGATCTCGGGGTGTTCACGATCGACCGGGCGGGGATGACGCTGACCGAACTGGCGCCGCTGGTCCGGCTCGATGAGATCCGCGCCCGGACCGAGGCAAATTATCGCCTGGGCCCGGGGCTGGGGTGAACCGGCCGATGCGCGCTGCGCGGCGGCGCGGCTTGTTGTTGTTGCCGAGCCCAGCTGTGGTTCTGCGGGGGCGCGGCGCTGGGCGGCGATGAACCAACTGCGTCAGAACGCCGCGACGGCGGTGAGGGCGAGTGTCACGTTCGGGCAACACCGGGCGGCGGCCCGATGACAATCGCCGCGGTTAACCTACATTTTTATTGGGATTTCCGGATTGCGAATATATCCTGGGAATGATCGAGTGGATCGGCACAAGATGTGGTCCAAATACCACAGCAAAGCGCATTACCCAGGGTTTGGTCGTGAACCCGAGACGGGGCGCGGGGCAGCGCAAGGTCGGTCCGTAGTGTTGCCACAAAGGTTTGGCATAATGCTTGCGTTGCCTGCGTTTGCGGCGATCGGAGGGGCATCGGCGAGGGCATGGGAGAGATCATGTTGCCAAGCCGCCTGCGGCATCGGTGTCTCGGCGGCGGGTTCGCTTCCGCCAGGTCGCGATCCGCGTTTCGCGGAAGCTTTTTCGGAGCGCAGCGTTTGTATCGGGTTGACGGCATAGAACGGCAGGATTGAGGCGCTGGCGCCGATCGAGGTGAGAGATGAGATTCGACGACGGGATTTTCGAAATGTTTTCGCGGTTGTACGACAACCGCCGGGAAGTGGAAATGTCGCTCGAGGATTACCTCGGGCGGTGCTCGGACGATCCGTCGTACTATGCGAGTGCGGCCGAGCGGATGCTGAAGGCGATCGGCGAGCCGACCATGATCGACACCAGCCAGGATGCGCGGCTCGGGCGCATCTTCATGAACCGGACGATCAAGGTCTATCCCGAGTTCTCGGATTTTTTCGGGATGGAGGAGACGATCGAACGCATCGTCGGCTTCTTCCGCCACGCCGCGCAGGGTCTCGAAGAGCGCAAGCAGATCCTCTATTTGTTGGGCCCGGTGGGGGGCGGCAAGTCGTCGCTCGCCGAGCGGCTGAAACAGCTGATGGAGAAAGAGCCGGTCTATGTGTTGAAGGCCGGCAAGGAAATCAGTCCGGTGTTCGAAAGCCCGCTCGGGCTGTTCGACCCGGTCACCTTCGGCGCCGAATTGGAGCGCCGCTATGGCATCCCGCAACGGCGGTTGACCGGCACGCTGTCGCCCTGGGCGGTCAAACGGCTGGAAGAATTTGGCGGCGACATCACCAAATTCACCGTGGTGCGGATGCAGCCTTCGCGATTGAAGCAGATCTGCATCGCCAAAACCGAACCCGGCGACGAGAACAATCAGGACGTCTCGAGCCTGGTCGGCAAGGTCGACATCCGCAAACTCGAATTCTACAGCCAGAACGATCACGACGCCTATTCCTACTCGGGCGGGCTTAACCGCACCACCCAGGGGCTGATGGAATTTGTCGAGATGTTCAAGGCCCCGATCAAGATGTTGCACCCGCTGCTGACCGCAACCCATGAGGGCAATTACGTCGGCTCCGAGAATATCGGCGGCATCCCCTATCAGGGCATCGTGCTGGCCCATTCGAACGAGGCGGAATGGCAGAGTTTCAAAAACAACAAGAACAATGAGGCCTTTATCGACCGTATTTCGGTCATCAAGGTTCCCTATTGCCTGCGTGCGACCGAAGAACGCAAAATCTACGAGAAACTACTCGCCAACAGTGAACTTGCCAACGCGCCCTGCGCTCCGTCAACCCTCGATATTTTGGCGCGATTTAGTATACTTTCGCGGCTCAAGCCGCATGAAAACTCGAATCTCTACTCGAAGATGCGAGTTTATGACGGCGAGAGCCTCAAAGACACCGACCCGCGCGCCAAGTCGCCGCAGGAATACCGCGATGCGGCCGGCGTCGATGAGGGCATGGATGGCATTTCGACGCGGTTCGCGTTCAAGGTGCTATCGAGCACGTTCAATTTTGACACACAGGAGGTCGCGGCCGATCCGGTCCATCTGATGTACGTGTTGGAGCAGGCGATCTGGCGCGAACAGTTCCCGGACGACCTGGAGAAGAAGTTCCTGAACTTTATCAAAGCCGAACTGGCGCCGCGTTATGCCGAATTCATCGGCCACGAGATTCAAAAGGCATACCTCGAATCCTATTCCGACTATGGCCAAAATCTATTCGACCGCTATGTCGCCTATGCCGATGCGTGGATCGAGGACCAGGATTATAAGGATCCCGACACCGGGCAATTGATGAACCGCGAACTTTTGAACCAAGAACTTTCCAAGATCGAAAAACCCGCGGGTATCGCCAACCCCAAGGATTTCCGCAACGAGGTCGTCAAATTTGCGTTGCGCGCCCGCGCCAACAATTCGGGGCGCAACCCGGCCTGGACCTCTTACGAGAAATTGCGCGAGGTCATCGAGCGGCGCATGTTCCCGCAGGTGGAGGATCTGCTGCCGGTGATCAGCTTTGGCTCGAAGAAGGACAGCGAGACCGAAAAGAAGCACGCCGATTTTCTCGAGCGTATGAAGGCCCGGGGCTATACCGAGCGGCAGGTGCGACGGTTGGTCGAATGGTATATGCGCGTCAACAAGGCCGGCTAGAGCGGCGCCGCGAGGCCCCCGCTCAGGAGCGAGCATGATGAACATCGTCGACCGCCGTCCCAATCCCAAGGGCAAGAGCCTCAGCAACCGCCAGCGCTTTCTGTCGCGGGCGCGCGCCGAGGTCAAATCGGCGGTGCAGAATGCGCTCAAGAAGCGCAAGGTGGCTGATGTCGAGCACGGCGAAAAAGTCGCAATCCCGATGCGCGGCATCAGCGAACCGGTCTTCCACCACAGCCGCCGCACCGGACGCAACGAGCATGTCGTGCCGGGAAACAAGGAATATCTGAAGGGCGACGAAATTCCGCGCCCAAGTGGGGGTGAAGGGCGAGGAGGTTCAGAGGGCAGCCCGGACGGATCCGGCGAAGACGCGTTTGAGTTTACGCTGTCCAAGGACGAGTTCCTCGATATGTTTTTTGAGGATCTCGAACTGCCCGACCTGGTCAAAAAAAGTCTGCGCGAGACCTTTGCCTTAGATCTGCAGCGGGCGGGTTACACGGTCACCGGGTCGCCGTCCAATCTGAGCGTGCGCAAGACGATGCGCAACAGCATGGCGCGGCGGATCTCGCTGCGTCGCCCCAAGCAGTGGGAGGTCGAGGCGCTGCGCGCGGCGCTCGACGAGGCGCGCGAACGCGGTGACGAGGACGAAGCCAAGCGGCTGGCGCTTGAACTCGAGCGGGCGGAACATCGCAGCAAAATCATCCCTTATATCGACCCGGTCGACGTCCGCTACAATCGTTTCGAGAAGGTGCCGCGGCCCAACACCGAGGCGGTAATGTTCTGCCTGATGGATGTGTCGGGCTCGATGACCGAGGCGATGAAGGACCTCGCCAAGCGGTTCTTCATGTTGCTGCACGTGTTCTTGATCCGCCGCTATCGCCATGTCGACGTCGTCTTCATCCGCCACACCAGCACCGCGGAGGAGGTCGACGAAGAAACATTTTTCTACAGCCGCGAGACCGGTGGCACGGTGGTGTCGACGGCGCTCGAAAAAATGCTCGAAGTCCAGCGCGCCCGTTATCCGACCGACCGCTGGAACATCTATGCGGCGCAAGCCTCAGACGGCGACAATTACGGCGCCGACAGCGGGCGCTGCGTGGCGTTGCTGGGCGGCGAGGTGCTGCCGATCTGCCAATATTTCGCCTATATCGAGGTCGGCGACGGGATGGGCGGAAGCCTAACCGGACTGGCGCGTGACAGCGATCTGTGGCGCGCCTATAGCGAGGTCGCCCCCCTGCATCCGCATTTTGCGATGCGCCGGGTCGGTGATCCGTCGCAGATTTTCCCGGTGTTTCACGAATTATTTTCCAAAGGGGGGGTTCGTGCCTGAGGTTCGTGCCATGCCGCTCGCCCGGCTCGACGCCGCAACACCGCTGTTTAGCGGATCCAATTGGGATTACGCCTCGCTGCGGCGCACCTATGATGCGATCGAAGACATCGCGCTCAACGAACTCGGGCTCGATGTCTATCCGGTGCAGGTCGAGGTCATCACCTCCGAGCAGATGCTCGACGCTTATGCCTCGGTCGGCCTGCCGCTGATGTATCCGCATTGGAGTTTCGGCAAGCGCTTCGCCTTTCACGAAACTCTATATCGCAAGGGCTTGCAGGGCCTGGCCTACGAAATTGTCATCAATTCCAATCCCTGCATCAGCTACATCATGGAAGAGAACTCCATGACCATGCAGACCCTGGTCATGGCGCATGCCGCGTTTGGCCACAACCATTTCTTCAAGAATAATTATCTCTTCCGGCAGTGGACCGACGCGAACGGCATCCTCGATTATTTGAGCTTCGCGCGCGACTATGTCGCCAAATGCGAAGAACGATATGGCATCGAGGCTGTCGAACGTGTGCTCGACGCCGCTCACGCGTTGCGCGACCACGGGGTCAATCGCTACGCGCATCGGACCAAGCCCAATCTCGCCGAGGAACGGCGCCGGGCCGAGGAATGGGCGGCGCACAAGCAGGCGACCTATAACGATCTGTGGCGAACCGTTCCCAGCGCCAGCAAGGATAAGCGCGATCTCGACGGCACCGAGGCCAAGCTCCAGGAAATGAAACGCCAGCTCGGCCTGCCCGAGGAAAATCTCCTTTATCTGATCGAAAAGCGGGCCCCGCGGCTTGAAGATTGGCAGCGCGAGCTGATCCGCATCGTGCGCTTGGTGGCACAATATTTCTACCCACAAAAGCAGACGCAAATGATGAACGAGGGTTGTGCCACCTTCGTTCATTACGAGATCATGCGACGGTTGCATGATAAAGGATTGATTACTGAAGGCGCAATGCTCGAATTTCTGCATTCGCACTCGAGCGTTGTGTTTCAGCCCGACTTCGATGACCCGCGCTTCTCCGGCATCAACCCCTATGCGTTGGGGTTTGCGATGATGAGCGACATCAAGCGCATCTGCGAGGAGCCAACCGCAGAAGACAAAGCCTGGCACCCGGACATCGCTGGCGGCGGGAATGCCTATGGCGTCTTGCGTCATGCCTGGGCCAATTATCGCGACGAGAGCTTTATCCTGCAGTATTTGAGCCCGGCGATTATCCGTAAATTCCGCTTGTTTGCGGTCTCCGACGACAGCGGCAAGCCGGCTTTGCGGGTCGAGGCGATCCATGACGAGGTGGGCTACCGCAAGATCCGCAGCGCGCTGTCGCGGCAATACGATCTTTCACGCCGTGAACCCGACATTCAAGTCGTCGACGTGGATTTGCGTGGCGACCGCACCTTGGTGCTTGCGCATTACGTGCATGACGGGGTGCTGCTCGCGGAGAAAAGCTGTCGGGCGGTGCTGCGTCATGCGGCGGTCCTGTGGGGCTATGCCGTCAAGCTCCTTGAAATCGACGCGGTCACCGACAAGACGCTGAAGACCTATGAGGTGGCTCCCCCCAACTAACCGGGTCCGGGGCGCTGGCGGCGGTCTGGGTCTGCGCGCGCCGACATGATCGTCTTGGGCCTCGAAACGAGCTGCGACG
>JAJPIH010000255.1 GCA_021324875.1 Alphaproteobacteria bacterium | reverse complement strand
GGAATGACCCGGGTGGATGCCTCCATCTTTTCCAATACTTCCTGCATCCAAGACGCCTTGCCGTGGGCGACGACGACCTTCATCGCCGGATAGCGCTCCATCACCGTGAAGCCGATCAGGGTGGACGCGACAAACATGTGATTGTCGAGCCACGGGGCGAGGATCGGCGCCAGCGGGTGGCCGAGCGGCGGGGTCAAACTCGCGAAGGTGATCGACTGACCGGCGCCGCCGCTGCCGCCGGCAAATGGCCCGCCGCCGCCCCCGGGAACCGGCGGTTGCGCGAGGCGGTCTTTGACCTTCTCGAAAAACGGCCCGTGCGAGGTCCATTCCGGGTTCCACAAACCGGGTGTGGCATGCACCGCCAGGGTGATTTGCAACCGCTCCAGTTCCGCCCACAACGGGTCGAAATAGGGATGGTTCAGATAGCGGTCTTCGACAAACATCGGCCGGATAAAGACCGCCCGAACCGACCCGATACGCGCCACCCGACGCAATTCGTCGAGCGCGAAATCCATGTTTTGCAACGGCAATATCGCCGCCGCAAACAGCCGCTGCGGCGCCGCCTTGCAGAAATCGATGATCCAGTCGTTATAGGCGCGCGCCAGCGCATAGGCGACATCCGGGTCGCGCACGAGAAAGAAACCTTCGGCGAACCAGGTCGGATAGAGCAGCGCCTGGTCGACCCCCATCGCATCCATATCGGCAAGCCTCGCCTGCGGCTGCGAGGCCCCGGCAATGGCCGGATGTCTGGTGTGCGGATCGAGTTCGCCAATCGCCTCCCAGGTCATGCCCGGACGCCACAAGGCGTGCCGCGGCAGGTTCGGGTTCGAGCGATCGCGAAAGATCTCGCCATTGACCTTTAGATAGGCGCCGGTGCGGCCCTCCTGCCGCCACAGCGCGTGCTTGCCGAGTGTCCGGTACTCGGGGTCGAGGTATTTCTCCCACAGCGCGGGCGGCTCGACGATGTGGCTGTCGGCATCGAACACTGTAAAGTCTTTTGTCGCCATCGTCTGCTCCCGGTTGCTCGGGTCATTTCCTGGCCAGCGCAATATAGGTTGGCTGCGGCACAGTCAGCCCGTACTCGTCGCGATAATGCGATAGTGCTCTTGCCACCTCGTCGATGATGGCCTCACGGGCGACTTCATCCAGCGCCGCGACCGCGGGGCCAACCGGAGTGCTCGCAAGTAGGCCCGGAACAGATTCTTCCGGCGGCAGCAAACGGCGGGCGACGGTCTCGGTTTCGATAGCCACGTCCCGGTAGCCCGCATCCGCCAACAACCGGTTCAAGAAGCTCTCGTCGCCGAAACTGAAGGGCGCGCGAAACCGCTGCGCAATGTCCGTTCCGACATGCCGGCGCAGCGCCTCGGCGATCGCCAAATGGCAAGGGCTGTGCTCGATCGAGCGCCAGACGCAAATGCCGACACCCTCGGGTTTCAGCACCCGGTGCATTTCCCGCAATGCAGCCGGCCGGTCCGGGAAAAACTGCAGCCCTTGCTGGCACAGCACGATATCAAATTCGGCGTCCCGACAGGGCAGAGAGCCGGCATCGCCCTGCCGCCACTCCACCGGTGCGCCATCGCCGGGAGCATGCTGCCGCGCCACATCCAGCATGGCTGCGTTCAACTCTATACCGACGATGGAACCTGTCGACCCGAGAACCGGAGCAACCTGTCGGGCGACAATCCCGGTTCCACAAGCCACATCCAGCACGCGCTGGCCCGGTGCGAGGGGGACACGCTTGAGAAACAGGCGCGCGAGCGGCGCAAACACGCTCGGCACCTGGTAGCGTTCATAGCTGTCGGGACCGCTGCCGGTAAGCTGCCAGGCTTCCTGAGGCATTCCCTACCCCCTTCGCGCGGATGCCCGGATCAAGTCCGGGCATGACGGGCCTTACTGCCGGCCGGTGAGCGCAGCCTCGGGCCGCAGTGAAGCCGCGACCTCCTCCTCGGTCGGCCACCAATCGGGGCGTTCGATCTCGGTGACGCGCTCGCGGATAATGTTGGCGGGCGCCTGCACCTTGTAGAGGCGGCGGGCATTGGTGCCCAGAAACTTGGCCTGATCTTCTTTGGGCAGCCCGTATTTCTGCATCGTCTCAATCGCCCGCCACGCGTCGTCGCCGTCATGGTGGTAGACATCCGACGACCAGCACAGGATGTCGCCATAGAACTCCGGGAGCCGCGCCGGCGGCGCCTCGTCGCCCTCAAAGCCGGTCATGCAATGCGCGAAAAAGGTCTCGCTCGGCAGTTTTTTGAGCGGCGGCAATTGCCGCTCATTCTTGTAAAGCTTGTAGGCTTTGTCGCACTCGTCGACGAGGAAGCTGAGCCAGGTCGAGGAGGCCTCGAACACCGCGGCGTTGATCTTCGGGTGCCGCTCGAAAAACCCGGACATCAGCACAATCGTGACCCAGAGCGCGGCCTCGCCTTGGAAATTCTGCACATTGGTCAGGAAGGTATGGGGCAGCCCGGCGGTGGCGATGGTCTTGCGGATCAGTTCGGCGCTCGAATATTGCTCGCTGTAGCCGGATGGTTTCGCGCTGCCAAAGGCCGGGAACGGGTGCATGCCGTAGACCATGCCGGTCTCTTCGAGGGCGTCCCAAACCGGCTCGTATTTGGGCTGCAGCGGATAGTTGCCCATCGCGTCCATCGGGCGGACCAGGGCGACCCGACAACCCAGCGCCGCCACGCGGCGGATTTCCTGCACCGCGTAATCCGGGTGCTGCATCGGGATCAGCGCCGCAAAAAACAGCCGCTCCGGATTTTCGCGGGTGTATTCATAGGCCCATTCATTATAAGCGCGACAGAACGC
>JAJPIH010000423.1 GCA_021324875.1 Alphaproteobacteria bacterium | reverse complement strand
GGTGGCGCCGTTGGGGTGATTGAGCGGTCCGGTGCACAGGCGAATGCCGCGATGCGGGGTCAATTTGTTGCCGGCGGCAAAATCGACGAAATCGAGGCGCGCGGTAAAGATCCCCATCGGGATCGGAAACAGCGGCTCGATCATCATGTTGTTGAGGACGCTTTCGATCCCGCGTCCGTTGAGGTGACCGGCCCAAATCCGGATCTGGCTGCGCGCATCGTAGCAGGGTGCGAAAAACGGCAGGCCGCAAATATGGTCGAAATGGGTATGGCTGTAGAACAGGTCGAGTTCGGCCGGGGTGCCGCCACGCATCAGCTCGTTGCCAAGCAGGCGCAGACCGGTGCCGCCGTCAAAGACCAGCAGGCGTTCGCCACATCGCATCTCGACACAGGAGGTGTTGCCGCCATAGCGCACGGTGTCCGGCCCGGGACAGGCGATGCTGACGCGCACCCCCCAAAACCGTATCGTGAATTCCGGCTGAACCAAGGCTGGTGCCCCGATGCTCGCACTCTGCGGCCTTCTATATCGGCAGATTTCGTCAAAAAAGCCATATCCCGGTCCCGGTTGCGTGCGGAATCGATCGTTTTTTTGTCATCTTCTTCTAAACCTGTTGTTAACCAATTTGTCCTATGACGGTCGGGCCCCCCAATCACCCCAGGTTTCGACCATGTCGCAGATGGAATATGAAGCCGCGATCGCCGAGTATTTGCGAACCAAGGGCGTCACCCGGTGTCCGACGGTCTGGGCCGCAGCAACCCAGGCGACCATCGACCCCGCCGATCGCGCCGCTTATCGCGATTATGTGGCGACCCGTGAGGCTCGGCGGCTGGCCCGGACCCGGTTGGTGCGCCCGTTGATCGAACCGTGGACGTCTACGACCGGCTAACCAGTCAATGCGGCCCGGCCGCGCAGCCAGGTGGAGCAGAAGCGATGGCGGAACGCCAGACAAGCGTGCGGTGCTGCGTCGCCGGCGGCGGGCCGGCCGGCATGATGTTGGGGCTGCTGTTGGCGCGCGCCGGCGTCCCGGTGCTCGTCCTCGAAAAGCACGGCGATTTTCTGCGCGATTTTCGCGGCGACACGATCCACCCTTCGACCCTCGAAATTATTTGCGAACTGGGGCTGATCGACCCGTTTTTGCGCCGCCCGCATCAGGAGGCGCGCACGCTTGGCGGGCAGATCGGCGGCGATTTTGTCGAGCTTGCGGATTTCTCCGGCTTGCCCACCCATTGCCGGTTCATTGCGCTGATGCCGCAATGGGATTTTCTCGACTTTCTGGCCGAACAGGGCCGTCGCCATTCGGCATTTCAGCTGATGATGCGCGCCGAAGTCACCGACCTGATCGAACGAGACGGCGGCATCGTCGGCGCCCGCGTGCAGACCCCGGAAGGTCCGCTGACCGTGGACAGCGAATTGGTGGTCGGGGCCGACGGCCGCCATTCAACGGTGCGCGCGGCGGCCGGGCTCGCCGTCGACAATCTGGGCGCGCCGATGGATGTACTGTGGATGCGGTTGTCGCGGCGCCCCGAGGATGGCGGGCAGACGCTGGGCCGGGTCGATGCCGGGCGGATTTTGGTGCTGATCAACCGCGAGGATTATTGGCAATGCGCGTTCGTGATCGCCAAGGGTGGGTTTGAGGCGATCAAGGCGCGCGGGCTTGGTGCATTGCAAAACGAAATCGCCACCCTCGCGCCGAGCCTTGCCGATCGCGTCGGCGAAATCGCGGATTGGGACCATGTCAAGCTGCTGAGTGTCACGGTCGACCGGCTGCGTCGCTGGCACCGCCCCGGGCTGTTGTGCATCGGCGACGCCGCCCATGCGATGTCACCGATCGGCGGCGTGGGCATCAACCTGGCGATCCAGGACGCCGTGGCGGCGGCCAACATTCTCGCCCCGCGCTTTCGGGCCGGCGGCGTCGGCGACGCCGATCTCGCCGCAATCCAGCGCCGCCGCGAATTTCCGACCCGCGCCACACAGCGCCTCCAGGTATTGGCACAAAACCGGATTATCGGGCGGGTGCTTGCCAACCCCGCACCGATCGAGCGAGCGCCGCGGGCGCTGCGCATGGCCGCCCGCTGGCCCTCCTTCAAGCGCCTGACGGCACGCCTGATCGGCCTCGGCTTTCGCCCCGCACATGTCACGACCCCGGCCAGCGGCTGAACTGCCTGCGGTCCGCCGCTCAGGTCGGCCGGCTCACATCGGCCGGCTCAGGTCGGGCGGCGCGACGGGATCAGCGCAACGATGCGGTCGGCGGCGGCCAAATAGGCAAGCGAGGGCGCAATTGCGTGGCGGGTGAGGCAAGCTTCGGTGAATTTGATTACGTGTTCGTCGCCGTGGGCGATGGCGCGCCGGGCAAGATCCTGCGCGGTCCGGCCGATGGGTTCGACCGGATCGACAAACGGCACCGCCCCGCCGTAACAGGCGTAGAGCGCACAGCAGGACTGCCACGCATAGCGGTAAGCGCGGCGTGCTGTCTCTTCACGCAGCTGGGGCAGGATGTTGCCGAGCGCCGCCGGGCTCGTGACCGCATGGATAAAAGCGATCGCGGTCGGGATGTTGTGCACATTCGCCAGGCAGACACGGGCGAACAGCTCGGTCAAATCGGCGATCAGCGTCGCAACCGGACCGTCCGCACCGACCCAATCGACAACCGGAGCAAATTCGGCCAGCTCGTCGAGGACCGCGAGCGAGGCGACGATGTTGCCGGTGCGGCGGCGTTCCGGCGGCACGACCGGAACCCGCCGGATGGCTTCGCGCGGCGCCGCCGTGCCGGGGTCGCTTCTTTCGGTTGCGGGCAAGCGCTGCCAGGTCGACGCCCAGCTCGCCAGGGCGTCGGCAAGTTCGCGTCGCCGGCTCGCTGTCTCCGCTGCGCCCAGGGCTCGCACCGCGTGGCCAACACGAATGACGCCATGGGTCGCCGCCGCACAGAAACCGGAGGCCAGCCGCTCAACCCAGCGATCGAGCACCACCGGCCACGGCTCCTCGTCGAGCTCGCGTTGAAAAAACAGCGCCCAGTCGCTGAACCGTTCACGTCGGCCGAGCATCGCAGGCCATTCTTGGCGCCCGATCGGCGCGCTCGGCGGCGGGCGCAATTCCATCCGCTCGCGATAACGCGCGAGCCACGGCATCACCGCTTCGGGATGACCCAGCGCGCACAACGCCTCGACAACCATCGGCGCATGATTGCTGTTGCCGTTCTTCAGCGTGGGGCCGTAGGGGGCGATCAGGTCGAGCGCCTGGTCGAGCGACGAAGAAAGCGGGCTAGCCATCGGACGTTCCTCCCACGGGCGTCAATTTCAATTAGAACTATTCTAATAAACTCGGGGGCCAACGAAAAGGGCCACCGGTCGGGGAACCCGGCTTCGCCAATTCAGCGGCGCCGCCGGTGCGAACGGGTACGCTGCCGCTGCGTGCGATGCGGGGTGAAGCAAAATTAAGGCTGGACAATCGCAGACTTGACAGCGCCGCGGCGCTCGACTACCGACGGTAGAACGCAGTCATCGAAATTTAAGCTAATCGATGCCGCGTTACCCGGGCCTCCCGGTCCAGTGGCCCTGTTCGGAGGAGGATGTTCATGCCGACACCCGAAGAGCTGATCCGAGAGGTGGCACCCCTGTGGCGGTGGGGTGGACGCGGCCCGATCACCGATCCGATCGACATGGTTTTCAAACTGCCCGACCAGGTGCAAAGCCAAGTGACCGTGGTCCGCCTCGAAACTGCCGCGGCACTCTACCGCGTGCTCTCCGAGGGCTTCGCCCGAGCCGCCCAGATCGTTGCCGGAGCCTCGGCCGGCGACTAGCGCCGGTTCCGACCCCGGCTGTTTGTGAGCGGGCAGATGGTTGCAAACCGGCCCGATGTC
>JAJPIH010000280.1 GCA_021324875.1 Alphaproteobacteria bacterium | reverse complement strand
TCTGGGCCGGTGAGGCGCTGGCCGGCGGCATGCCGGCGGTGATGGCCGATGGGGCGGGAAGGCGAGGCGGGGCTCGCCGCGGCCTTCTTCGATCCCCGCGGGTCCAGGCGTGGGCAAAGGAATTGTGGGGCGTGTGGTGAATAAACCTTTGTTCGAGCGGGTGGCGCTGATCGGGATCGGGCTGATCGGCTCGTCATTGGCCCGGGTGTTGCGGCGCGAGTGTCCCGACACCGTGATTGTCGCTTGCGCCCGCCGCGCCGAAACGCTGGCGGCGGTCGAGCGGCTCGGCCTGGCCGACGCGACCACCCACGACCCGGCGGTGGCCGCCGCCGACGCCGACCTTGTCGTGGTCGCCACCCCGCTTTCCGCCTATGCCGAAATCGGCCGGCGCATCCAGCCGGTCTTAAAGCCGGGCGCCATCCTCAGCGATGTCGGCTCGTGCAAGGAAGTGGTCATTCGCGACCTCGGCCCGTTTGTGCCCGAAGGCGTCGATTTCGTTCCCGGCCATCCGGTTGCCGGCACCGAGCATTCCGGCCCCGAAGCCGGGTTTGCCGAGCTGTTTCGCGACCGCTGGTGCATCCTGATCCCGCTGCCCGAGACCGCGCCGGCGGCGGTCGCCAAAATCGGCGCCTTGTGGGAAATGGCCGGGATGCGGGTGACGACGATGACCGCCGCCCATCATGACCGGGTGCTGGCGATGACCTCGCACCTGCCGCATTTGATCGCCTACACGATCGTCGGCACCGCCACCAATCTCGAAGAGAGTTTGAAATCGGAAGTGATCGCGTTCTCGGCCAGCGGCTTTCGCGACTTCACGCGCATCGCCGCCTCCGACCCGGTCATGTGGCGCGACATTTTTCTGAACAACCGCGAGGCGGTGCTCGATGTCCTGCAGCGCTTCACCGAGGATCTGACCGCGTTGCAGCGGGCGATCCGCTGGGGCGAGGGCGACACCCTGCAGGAGCTGTTCACGCGCACCCGCGCCATTCGCCGCTCGATCATCGAAGCCAAACAGGCCTAGCCTCGCGGCCGCCCTTGGGCCGTCGCCGCCAGGGCACCGCCCAATGCGCGGCGATCTTCGATCCCCGACGAGAGGTGAT
This sequence comes from Alphaproteobacteria bacterium, assembly GCA_021324875.1. Lineage (GTDB taxonomy): Bacteria > Pseudomonadota > Alphaproteobacteria > ATCC43930 > CGMCC-115725 > AP-15. The sequence continues at coordinate 4,738 of JAJPIH010000280.1, read as the reverse complement.
CTTGGGGCTGTCGTCACTGACGACAGGCGATCAGAAAAAACGCGACATTGTCGCTGACCCAGGGCGCGATTTCGGCGCGCAGGGTTGAGAGGTCCTCGCCGAACAACGCGCGCATCAGCATCGGCAGCACGATCAGCTCGACAAATTGGCGCGCCGAGGCTGTGCGGCGGCCGGCGGCCAGCCCGGGCAGCTGTTCGCCTTCCGGGAGGCCTTCCAGCAGCCGGGCGACGGCTTCGCTGGTGCGCTCGCGGGCCATGCGGTGGACGCTGGCGGCGAGCTCGTGAAAGCGGGGCGCCTCGGCAATGGTCACCCGGCACAGCCGCACGGTGTCGGCGGCCAGCACGTGATCCAGGATCGCGGCTGCGATGCTCGCCAGACGCTCCTCGAGGGTGTCCCCCTCGGGTACGATGCTCTCGAACGCGCTGATATTGTCGCGGACTTTGCGCGCCATGACCGCCGCGAACAGCGCTTCCTTGCCCTGATACCGGGCGTAGATCGTGGGTTTGCCGGCGCGCGCAACCTCGGCGATCTCGTCGATGCTGGCGCCCTCGAAGCCGCGTTCGAGAAACACCTTTTTGGCCGCATCGAGGATCCGCTCATCGACCGCGCCGGCGAGCTCGCGGGGCGGCCGGCCGGAGCGGACGCCGCGCATTGCCGTCAGAGGTTTTCCAACCGCCGCTCGCCCGCTCATCGCCACCCTCCCTGCCTTGCGTGTCACGATTTGTTGCGATTGATTGATCTAACTCGTTTTGATGATGCCGTAAATCGCGAAACGAAACGGTTCTGTTTTTATCCTTCTTGACTTTGTCCGGCCTCATGCCATGTCGGAACGATACGGTATCGTTCAATATTCCGGTCACGAGCGCAACGATGTTTGAGCGCGACAATCGCAAGGGCGGCGATCGGGCGATCGACGATCGGGCGGGCGCCGGCCAGGCATTCCTCGAAACCGGGCAGTCGCGTGCCGCCGGGTTTGATGAGGAGGGCCGGTCGCCGGCGCCCGCCGATGCGCCGCTGCAGCGCCGCTCCCCGGCGCCGGCGATCCCGCCCTTTGCCGACGAAGCCGATGACGATCGGCTGCGGCGCCGGGCGACCCCCGAGACCCGCCGGGGCTGGCTGCGCCGCCATCCGCTTGCGATGGTGCTGGCGCTGTTGTGTCTGTTGCCGGCGCTCGCGGCCGGATACCTTTATTGGGACGATAGCAGCCATTTCGAATACACCGACGACGCCTACATCGCCGCCCGCGACTATGGGATCGCCCCCGAGGTCTCGGGCTATATTACCGCGGTCCCGGTCACCGATAACGAGCACGTCGCCCAAGGGCAGGTCATCGCCCGCATCGACGATCGCAGCTACCGCGCCGCGCTTGCCCAGGCCGAGGCGCAAGTCGCGGCGGCGCGGGCCAATATCGAGAATATCGACGCGCAGCTGGCCGTGCAGCAGGCGCGGATTGCCGCCGACCAGGCGCAGCTCAGCCAGCAACAGGCGGCGCTGGTGTTTGCCCAGCAGCAGGCGGCGCGATACCAGTATCTGGCCCAGACCCAACTGGCCGGCAGCGTGCAGAGCGCCCAGCAATACACCGCGCAACTGCACGAGCAGCAGGCGACGGTGGCGAGCGCGCAAGCCAATCTGAAACTGGCCCAGCGCCAGGTAGAAGCGCTGCACGCCCAGCGCGCCAGCGCGGTTGCAAGCCTGGCCCAGGCCACAGCGCAGCGCGATCAGGCGCGGTTGAACCTCGATTATACGACCGTCCGGGCCGCGCAGCCGGGGCGCATCGTCGAGCTCAGCGCCGCCGTCGGCCAATACGCCCAGCCCGGGACAAACCTCGCGATGTTCGTCCCCGACGACATCTGGATCTGGGCCAATTTCAAGGAGACCCAGCTCGCCCGGATGCGGCCCGGGCAGCCGGTGACGATCGCCATCGACGCCTATCCCGAACACCCGCTGCGCGGCCATGTCGCCAGCGTCCAGCCCGGCTCCGGGACCGCCTTCTCGCTGCTCCCGGCCGAGAACGCCACCGGCAACTGGGTCAAGATCGTGCAGCGCGTGCCGGTCAAGATCGTCATCGACCATCCGCCGCGCGACCTCGCGCTGGGGCCGGGGATGTCGACCGAGGTCGAGGTCCGGGTCGATCCCGGTCCGTCGCTTTACCGGCAGCTGCGGCAATGGCTGTGAGCGCCGCGTCGGCCTATGGCGCCAGTCCGTGGCTGATCGCAATTCTGGTGGCGTTCGCCTCGTTCATGGAGGTGCTCGATACCACCATCGCCAATGTCGTGCTGCCCTATATCGCCGGCGGTCTCGGGGTCAGCACCGACGAGGCGTCCTGGGTGGTGACCACCTATCTGGTCGCCAACGCCGTCAGCCTGACCGCGAGCGGCTTTCTTGCCCGATTGCTCGGGCGCAAGGCGTTTTTCCTGATCTGCCTGGCGCTGTTCACCGCCAGTTCGGTGCTGTGCGCCTATGCCTGGAGCCTCGATGCGCTGCTCCTGTTCCGGCTCGCCCAGGGGCTCGGCGGCGGCGGCATGGTGCCGCTCGCCCAGTCGATCCTGGCCGATGCGTTTCCGCCGGAAAAGCGGGGTCAGGGCTTTGCCCTGTTTGGCGTGGCGGTGGTGGTGGCGCCGGTGGTCGGGCCGACATTGGGCGGCTGGCTCGCCGACAATCTGTCGTGGCGCTGGTGCTTTTTGATCAACGCCCCGGTCGGGCTGGCGGCGCTGGCCCTGATCGCCGCGCTTCTGCCGCCGCCGGATGCGGCCACGCAGCGCCGCCGCTTGCTCGAGCAGGGCGGGCCGGACCTGATCGGTTTTGTATTGGGCGCGACGTTTCTCGGGGCCCTCGAAATCATGCTCGATCGCGGGCTCAAGGATGACTGGTTTGCCTCGCGCTTTATCGTCGGCGTCGCGGTGGTCTGCGCCCTGGCCTTTGTGCTGATGATCCCATGGGAAATAAGCCGCCGCAATCCGATGATCGAAATCCGGATGCTCGGCACGCGCCAGTTCGGCACCTGTTTTGTGGTGATGCTGGCAAGTCGTGCGATCTTGATGGCGAGCACCCAGTTTCTGCCCAACCTTGTGCAAGCCGATTTCGGCTACACCGCGTATTGGGCGGGCCTGGTGTTGTCTCCCGGCGGGGTGGTCACGATGGCGATGATGTTTCTCGTCGGTCCGCTGTCGACCCGGGTCCAGCCCAAATATCTGATCGTGGCCGGGGCGGTCATCCTCGCCCTGTCGATGTACGAGCTGACCAATGTCTATGGCGATCTCGACTTCTGGTCTTTCGCGCGTTCGCGGATGTTGTTGGGCGTCGGCTTGCCGCTGATCTCTCTGCCGATCATCACCGCTTCCTATAACGGCATTCCCTCCGACCGGACCGACCAGGCCTCGACCCTGATCAACGCGGCGCGCAACACCGGCGGCTCGATCGGCATTTCGCTCGCCAACAATGTGTTGTGGGACCGCGAGCAGTTTCATCAGAGCCGGCTGGTCGGCCATGTGGTGCCGTCGAGCCCGCAATATCAGCAGACCCTGCATCAGGTGACCGACTACTTTGTCGCCCAGGGCAGTTCGTTAGCGGAAGCCAAGCACCAGGCCATCGCATGGATCGGCCAACAGTTGCAGGCCCAGGCGTCGTTCCTCGGCTACAGGGACCTTTTCTGGCTGCTGACAGTGATCTCGCTGGCGGCGGTGCCGCTGGCGCTGACCCTGCACAACAGCGAACTCGGCGGTCCCGCACCCACCGCAGACTGATTTCCGCACCCGGCGCTCGAGGCGGCCCGCGCCGATTATGACCGGCGCGCCGCTACGCCGGTACCGGCGCCGCCTTGCGGCGCCCGCGTTGCCCCGCCACTACCCTCAATGCCACAGCCGCTTGGAGGCAATTTCGGCGCCCTCGGCCAGGGCCTTGAGTTTTTTGAACGAGATGTCGGGGTCGAGCTTGCCGTAGCCGGCAAAGGTGCCAAAGCCGCAATCGGTGCCGGCGATCACCCGCTCGCGCCCGACAATGTCGGCAAAGCGGCACAGCCGTTCGGCGATCAGCTCGGGATGCTCGACATAATTGGTCGAGGTGTCGATCACCCCCGGGATCAGGACCTTGTCATCGGGCAGTTTGGTCTCCTGCCAAACCGCCCATTCATGCGCGTGGCGCGGATTGGCGGCCTCGACCACCAGCGCCTGCGGCTTGGCCTTGACCAGGATCGGCGCCACCTTGGCAAAGGCAATGTCGTGGTCGTGCGGCCCCTCGTAATTGCCCCAGCAGATATGGATGCGGGCGCGCTCGGCCGGCACGTTTTCAAGCGCGTGGTTCAGCGCCTCGATATGAAAGGCGGCGCGCTTCAAAAAATCGGCTTCGGAGAGCTCCTGAAAGCTCGTGTGATGGGCCATCGCGAGGTCGGGACAATCGAGCTGCAACACGAAGCCGGCATTGGCGATCGCCTCGTATTCTTCGCGCATCACGGCCGCGATCGCTTCGACATAAGCCTCATGCGAGGGATAGTAAGAATTCGTTTGAAAGACCGGGACCAGGCCGGGCGAGGCCGCGGTCATAAACCCTTCGACGGCGTCGCTCGCGGCAAGCGCCGCTTTGAGGTTGGCGATGTCCTGATTGAGCGGCTCGCGGTCGCGCCAGGCGATCGGGCGGACGCAGACCGCGCGGCGCGCGACATTGGCGCCGGTCATCCGCTCATAGGCGGCAAGAAAATTCGGGTGGTCGCGGGTGTCGAGCCGCGGCTTGGCCGGCTCATGCC
>JAJPIH010000312.1 GCA_021324875.1 Alphaproteobacteria bacterium | reverse complement strand
GACGCAGACCGCGCGGCGCGCGACATTGGCGCCGGTCATCCGCTCATAGGCGGCAAGAAAATTCGGGTGGTCGCGGGTGTCGAGCCGCGGCTTGGCCGGCTCATGCCCGGCAAAACCGGTCAGCCGATCGGCGATATAGGTCGAGTAGCCGGGCTTGGACATCTCGCCGTCATTGACGATGTCGATCCCGACCGCCCGCTGGCGGCGGACGATGTCGGCGACGGCTTGCCGCACCAGACGCTGCAGTTGCTCGGGATCGTAGGGTTGGCCCTGGTCCTTGCGCACCAACAGATCTTTGAGTTCCGGCGGCCGCGGCAGGCTGCCGACATGAGTCGTCAGAATCCGGTCCTGGCTCGTCTTCATCGGTCTCCCCTCGGATGCGCCATGCTTTGCCACAGCATGCGCCGACGGTCAGCCTATCGCAAGGCGCTGCCGCCCAGGTTTCTCGAAGACGGCGAAAATTTGACGCGTGGCCCCAAGGAATGCGATGAGAGCAATTTAACGAAAGCAGGGTGGGCGATGAGCCAGGCAAGGTCAGCCGGCCGTCCGCCAATGGGAGGAAGGATCGATGCAGAGCGCCGTTTCCGATTATGCCCGGGTATCCGGCACCACCAAAGCGGGCCCGGCCTATCGCTGGCTGCAGCTGGTTATCGGCATCGTGTGCATGATCATGATCGCCAACCTGCAATATGGGTGGACGCTGTTCGTGCATCCGCTCAGCGCCGCGCATCACTGGGCGGTGGCCGATATTCAGCTCGCGTTTAGTATCTTTGTCGCGCTTGAGACTTGGCTGACCCCGGTCGAGGGCTGGATTGTCGATTGGGTCGGGCCCAAAAACGGGCCGCGGCTGATGGTCGCTTTTGGCGGCGTGCTGGTTGCGGTCGGCTGGATCGTCAATTCGGTGGCGACCTCGCTCGGCGCGCTCTATCTCGGCGCGGCTTTGACCGGGATCGGCGCCGGCGCGGTCTATGCCACTTGCGTCGGCAACGCCGTCAAATGGTTTCCCGACCGGCGCGGGCTGGCGGTCGGCTTGACCGCCGCCGGGTTCGGCGCCGGCGCGGCGCTGACCGTGGTGCCGATCCGCGCGGTGATCCTCGCCGACGGTTATGCCGCGGCGTTTTTCTGGTTCGGCCTGATCCAGGGCGGCGTCACCTTTGTTCTCGCCTGGCTGCTGCGCGCCCCCTATGCGGGCGAGACGCCGAATATCCCGCCCAAGGTCATCCAAAGCAGCGTCAGCTACTCGCCGCGGGCGATGCTCGCGACCCCGGTGTTTTGGGTGCTCTATGTCATGTTCGTCCTGGTCTCGGCCAGCGGGCTGATGGCGGCCGCGCAAATCGCCTTGATTGCGCGCGATTTTCATGTCGCCAACGTGGTCTTGTTCGGCACCGTCACGACGCTGACCCTGGCCTTGCTTGTCGACAACATCGCCAACGGCGCCGCCCGCCCGCTGTTCGGTTGGATCTCCGACAATCTCGGCCGCGAAAACACGATGGCGCTCGCCTTCGGTCTTGGCGGCGTCAGCTACTGGCTGCTCGGGGCGCTCGGCGCCGCACCGTGGGCGTTTGTGCTGTTCGCCGGACTGATTTTCCTGACCTGGGGGGAGATCTTCAGCCTGTTCCCGTCGACCTGTACCGACAGCTTCGATCCGCAATACGCAACGACCAATCTGAGCCTGCTCTACACCGCCAAGGGCGCCTCGGCGTTTCTGGTGCCGCTAGCCAATGTGATCGTGGCCGCGACCGGCAGCTGGCGGATGGTGTTTCTCGTCACCGCGGTGATGAATTTCATCGTCGTCGCCTTGGCGCTCATGGTGCTGCGGCCATTGCGCTCGCGCTCGGTGGCAAGAGGCGCCTATCATCCGGCCTAGGCAGGCGAGCGAGGGGAGGAGGCCATGCAGCGCAGTGTCGACCGCATTCTGACCACCCATGTCGGAAGCCTGCCGCGGCCGCCCGACCTGTTGGAGTTTCTGGAAGCGCGGGAGAGCGGGCGGCCGATCGAGCAGGCGGCGTTTGACGCCTGCCTCTCGGCCTCGGTGCACGACGTCGTCCGCCGGCAGGTCGAGGCCGGCATCGACAGTGTGTGCGATGGCGAGTTTGGCAAGATCTCCTATACCTTTTATGTCCGTCACCGCCTGTCGGGGATCGGCGCGTTTCCCGGCGGCCCGAATGACCGCCCGCCGGCGACGGCAGCCCATCGCGACCTCGCCGATCATCCCGATTATCAGCTGCGCCTCAGTCAGAAGCGCGGCGGCACCTCGTGGTTCAGCCGCGAGGCGGTGCCATGCTGTGTCGGTCCGGTCGCCTACAGCGACCGCCGGCCGCTCGAGGTCGACATCGCCAACCTCACCGCCGCTTGCGCCCACAGCAAGCCGCGTGAGGCATTTATGAACGCCGCCTCGCCCGGGGTGCTGACCAAATTTGTCCCCGACCGCTATTACAATAACGAAGACGCCTATGTCGCGGCCCTCGCCGAGGCCTTGCGCGAGGAATACGAAGCGATCCACAACGCCGGCTTTATTCTGCAGATCGATGCGCCGGATCTTGGTTCGGCCCGCCACAACCAATACCAGCACCTGTCCGACGCCGAGTTTTTGCGCATCGCCGAGCGCAATATCGAATCCCTTAACCACGCCACCGCCAACATCCCGGCCGAGGCGATGCGCATGCATCTGTGCTGGGGTAATTACGAAGGGCCGCACACCCACGACATCCCGCTCGCCAAGATACTCGGTGTGGCGCTGCGGGCGCGGCCGGCCGGGTTGTCGTTTGAGGCCGCCAACCCGCGCCATGCGCATGAATGGGAGGATTTGCGCGACGCCAAGATCCCGGACGACAAAGTACTCATTCCCGGGGTCATCGATTCGACAACCAATTTTGTCGAGCATCCGCGCCTGATCGCCCAGCGCCTCGTCAATTTCGCCAATGTCGTCGGCCGCGAACGGGTCATCGCCGGGGCGGATTGCGGTTTTGCCACTTTCGCCTTTGTCGACAACGCGGTGGCGCCGTCGGTGGTGTGGGCCAAGCTGGCGGCGCTCGCGGAAGGGGCAAAGATGGCCGGCGACCGCTTGTGGGGGCGCAGCGCCTAGCCGGTCCGGCTGCCGCCGATCGGCATATTGTCGATCAGCCGGGTGCGGCCGAGATGGGCCGCGGCAAAGATGCGGCTGCGGCCGGGAACCGGCGGGCGCGCCGGCTCCAGCGTTTCGCCGTCGCGGATTTCGAGATACTCGACGCGAAATCCGACGCCCTTCAGTTCATCGCCCGCCCGCGCGAGCGCGCCATCGGCCGCCTCGGGATCGCGCGCGACGGCAATCGCCAGCTCGCGCAGCCGCCGGGCCAGCTCGGGGGCACCCCGCCGCTCGGCCGGCGACAGATAGGCGTTGCGCGATGACAAAGCGAGGCCGTCGGGCTCGCGCACCGTCGGCACGCCGATAATTTCGCAGGGAATGTCGAGATCGCGGGCGAGCCGACGCACGATCAGGAGCTGCTGGTAGTCCTTCTCGCCAAAAAAGGCGAAATCGGGCAGCGATTGGATCAACAGCTTGGCCACGACGGTGGCGACGCCGTCGAAATGGCCGGGGCGATGAGCGCCGCACAACCCCTGATCGAGCCCGCCGACCCGCACCAGGGTCGAAAAGCGCGGCGGGTAAATTTCTCCGACCGGAGGAAGAAAGGCGAGGTCGACGCCGGCGGCGCGCAGTTTTTCGAGATCGGCGGCCTCGGGGCGCGGATAGGCGGCGAGATCCTCCTGCGGGCCGAATTGCTTGGGGTTGACAAAGATCGTCGCGACCACCCGCTCGCAGGCGGCGCGCGCCGCCGCGACCAGCGCCATATGGCCGGCATGCAGCGCACCCATCGTCGGCACCAGCCCGATCCGCGCACCGGTGCCGCGCAGCTCGGCGAGGTTGCGTCGCAGATCGACAATGGTTCGGGCAATCCGCACCGTGGCCCTCCCTTGGGGCTCAAGTCTTCGGCAAGGGGCGGGCTGCGCCAACCGGCGGAGCCAGGGCAGCCGCCCTAACGCGCCGCCTCGTGACGCTGTGCGGACGGTGCGACGCGTTCGCGCAGTGCATCATAGATCGGCTCGCCGCGCATCAGGTTGACCACCACAATTGCGGCAAAACACGCCGCGAGCATCGGCAACAGCGTGGTAAAGGCGGCCGTCATCTCGGTCACCAATACAATCCCGGTGACCGGCGACTGGACGACGCCGGTGAAAAACGCGGCCATCCCGACGACCGCAAACGCGGCCGGCTCGACGCCGATGCCCGGAAGCAGCAGCGCTACCAGGCTGCCGCAAAAGAGGCCGAGCTGCGCCCCCAGCACCAGTAGCGGCGCGAACAGGCCGCCGGGCGTGCGGGCGGCATAGCAAACCGGCCCCAGACCAAAACGCACCACAAAAGCGAGCGGAACCGCGGCGAAAGCCATGCCGCCCGCAAGCACCCGCTGGGTGATGTTGTCGCCGCCGCCAACCAGACCGGGCGACAGCCAACCGATCACCCCAACCAGGGCACCGACCGCCGCCGCCTGCATTTCGACGCGACAATGCCGGTCGAGGCGCGCGGCAAGCGCCAGCATGCCGAGGATCACCCGATTATAGACCGCTGCCGCGGCGCCGCAGATCGCGCCGAGCAGCAAATAGAAGGGCCAAGTTGCGGCGACGCCGTAGGGCAGGGGTCCGGTCGCGCTCGCCGTCGCATGCGCCGACACCGTCACCTGAAAATCGGGAGCATCGCCGAGAAACAGCCGCGAAATCAGGATGGCGCTGGCTGAGGCGCCAAGCGCGGCGATGGCGATCCGGGTTTCGAGCCGGCGCACCAGCTCCTCGAGCACAAAAACCGCGCCGGCGATCGGGGCATTGAACGCCACCGCCAGTCCGGCGCCGGCACCGGCGGCAAGCAGGGTACGCCGGTCGGGCCACGAGCAGCGGCCAAGCCGGGCGATCATATGGGCGACGACAGCACCCATCTGCACGCTCGGACCCTCGCGCCCGAGCGCCATGCCGGCCCCGATGGCGAGCAACCCGCCGACGAATTTGACCGGCAGCACGCCGGGCGGGGCCGGCGGCAGGTCGCCGGTCAGCGCCCCCTCGACCTGCGGGATACCACTGCCCGAGGCATAGGGCGAATGGCGCTGTACCAGCCACGCCGCGCCCGCCACCGCGGCCGCACAACCCGCGACGAATATTACAAAGCCGAGCACCGGCTCGCGGTGCCCGAGGCCGATCAGCGCATCGCGCCAGCGATCCATGCGCAGCAGCGCCAGGCGGAAGATCGCGACAACAAGGCCCGAACCGGCCCCGGCCAGCAGCGAAAGCGCGGCCAGGGTGAGCAGCCTGCCTTCGCCGGCGAGCGATGAGACGCGCGGCTCTCGCCGCCATCGCCAGCGCCGCCATTGCGGCCACCTCACGCTGGGCATCGCTCCGGCCCGCGGCCGAGCGACGCCCGCACCGGTCCTGTCTCAAATCCCATAGCCTTGCGAGAACGCCTCTTTCAGGGGGGTGGGTCAAGCGCTACTGTCGCCGTATCCGCATGCGCCGCACCGCCGGGGGCTTCCCGCCATGACCCAATCCTCCGCCCATCGCCCGACCATCGCTGTCACCCGCCACGCGATTGCCGCGGGACATTATCTTGCCGCCGCCGCCGGTTTTGCGCTCCTCGAAGCCGGCGGCAACGCGATCGACGCCGGCTGTGCGGCCGGCATCGCGCTCGGTGTGCTGCAGAGCGACCTGGTCGATGTCGCCGGGGTGGCGCCGATCATGATCTACCGCGCCCAGACGCGCGAGGTCGTGACGATCGCCGGGCTCGGCGGCTGGCCCCGGGCGCTCGACCCCGAACTGTTCATGCGCGACCATGGCGGCAAAATCCCCAAAGGGGTGTTGCGCACGGTCGTGCCGGCGGCTCCCGACGCCTGGATCACCGCGCTCAAGCGCTACGGCACGATGGGGTTTGGCGAGGTCGCCGCGGCGGCGGTGCGCTTTGCCCGTGACGGCTTTGCGATGTATCCGCTAATGGCCGAAAGCCTCAAGCGCCACGAGGCCGACCATGGGCGGTGGCCATCCTCGGCGGCGATCTTTCTCCCGGGCGGGAAGGTACCCGCAACCGGCGATATTTTCCGCCAGACCGATCTTGCCGGCTCGTTGCAATACATGGCCGACGAGGAGCGCGCCGCGCTCGCCCGCGGCGGCGATCGCGAAGCGGGGCTGGAGGCGGCGCGCAACGCTTTCTACCGCGGGGATATCGCGCAAAAGATCGTGGCCTTTATGAAGCAGGAGGGCGGGCTGTTATCGGCCGAGGATCTGGCCGATTACCATTCGCCGGTCGCTCCGCCCGAACATCGCCGGTTTGGCGATCTCGACGTTTTCACCTGCGGCGCCTGGTGCCAGGGGCCGGTGCTGTTGCAGACCCTGGCCTTGCTCGAAGGCGCCGATCTCAGGGCGCTCGGTCACAACAGCGCCGATTACATTCACCACCTTGCCGAGGCGCTGAAACTCGCCTTTGCCGACCGCGAGGCCTATTACGGCGACCCGGCAATGGTCGAGGTTCCGCTGGCGACATTGATCTCCGAGGAATATGCCGCCGAGCGCCGCAAGCTGATCCGCAGCGACCGCGCCTGGCCGGAAATGCCGCCGCCCGGCCAACTCGGCAGCCAGGCGCCGCGCGGCTTTGGCGCGTTTCCGCAGCCGCCGGGCGATCCTAACCCCGAACCCGACACCTCCTATGTCTGCGCCGCCGACCGCTGGGGTAATCTGTTT